>JBAXND010000002.1 GCA_037133915.1 Bacteroidota bacterium | reverse complement strand
GGCTCCAGCCGAGTATGTGAAAGCCAGCGGGAACAGAATCCATAAATGCCCGCATCACCTCTCTGCTCGCCGCGCTGCCAATATCAAATTCATAACCGTCCTGCGTAGGATTACCAACAGCGGGGTTATGCCAGGGCACGCCGGTAATCGGATCGAAAACAGAAAGTATCATCAGATTGCCGCCTGAATTATACGCCCACATGTAGTTTTGCACGGCATTGATGCGGTAATACTGGTCGGTGAAATTAAACCCACCTTGATTGAAGGTTTGACAATAAAGGGCGACCTGATTATTTACGAACTCAAACTTACGTTGTGGTTTGTTATAATTTACATAAGTGTAATCATCATTTTTAAACTGGAAGAAATGTGCCTGTCCCCAGCCCTGCTTGTTTTGAATATACTGAAACGAAGTTTCGCGCCAGTTAAACGGAACGCCATTGCTGGAGTCGCGGCTCACGCGCCAATAGTAAACAATGCTGTCGGTCATAATCGGGAATACCGGATTCCATGAAACAACACCTCCGCCATGATTGATAACCTGACTTAACTTAATGGGACTGTTAAATGCATCGGTGGTATCGAGTTCGAAGCGGTAATTGGCTGCAGGGGCGAACGCAAATCCGGTAGAGGCTTTCAGGGTAACCGGCAGAGCAGGAATTACAGCATATTTATATGGATAAACAGGCACGATATCGGATGATTTGATAAACAGATCCACATCGGTAATATTATTCACTTTAGTGATTTCATCCATGTGGTTGTAAGCATCCAGTGAAATTCTGAATTTATTGAGTCCTATTCCTTTGATAAAATTAACAGGCAGTTTAACCGCAAGTGTATCTTTAAAAAGAGGTGCAACTATCTGGTGATAATAGGTAGATATGGTTCCATCGGGAAACGTACGGTCGAGCTTAACAATGAATGAATCGGCCACGGCACGGCCTAAATTCGTGGTGATGATGTTCACATAAAAAGAATCAATTTCGGTGGTAACATTGGGCGGGTCAAAATAAACAGATGAATTGTTTACCATGTAATCCGGTTTGGGGAAGGAGTTGATGATGATGGCCGGATCGCCGTGCAATGTCATAGTAAGACAGGTTTCTTTAAGTGTAACATCTGTTGTCTGCACCGCTTTTATGGTTTGCTGAATGCATTTACCCACAGGCTGACCATAATTTTTGAATGAAATATTTTTATAAAACTCTGAACTGTATGCATTGAGTGCCCATGGCATTCCCAATGCAATAGATGCCAGATAGCCTATTACACCTTTATTTTCTATTAAAACAAATGACTCGCTTGAACTGGGCGCATCAAGATAAATATCGCCGGCATAGCATGAATTAGCAAGCAGGAAGGGGTATTTATCCATATTGTTATACTCCGCAGGATTATCGATACTCACATCAAATCCGGTTCCTCCGGCATGGCCAAAAAAGGTCATCAGGCTCACGCCTCCGTTGATGATATTTTTCAGTGAATCGGACTGATTAATCTGAATCGGATCCGAATTGGTTTTCAGGTAGGTTCTTACATATCCGCCGAACAGCGTATCTTCAATGGTATTCTTATAGGTGTTCAGGTATGCCTGAAAGTCTGATTGTTCGCCGATATTCGACCCCCCGCCAAAATGAAGCACATTCTTCATCCATTCCTGAGGGGTTTGTGCGGCTATTTCATATCCTTTCACCTTATCAAGATATATCCTCACCTGGTCGGCAGTGCGCGCACTCAGCCTTCCGGTGGGAACGGCCGGAGTGTACATGGTGTCGTTGATGCCGGTTGTGAAAAGCAAATCGCTGGGCGGATTGCCCAGTGAAGGCACTAATGTCTGGTTCCAGTAATACGCACTTTTTCTATAAACATAGGCATTATCATAACCTGCGCGGAATGCTTTCCCGATAAGGAATAAATCTTTGGGTTTCTCCGGAAAATTTGCCCACGCATACCGCATAAAATTGCGGATTCCCAATGGGTTTTTCAGAATACCGTAAGCGAACTGGTCATAAAGCTGATCAACATCAGCCAGCATGGCATGATATCCGGTTGAATTGCGGTACAGCCTGTAATTCTCTGTTTCGGGTTGAAGCTGGCTGTTAGAAATAATAATGTAATCGGAGTTTTTGGATGTTGCCTCTGCTAGATAATTGAAAAACTTTGCGTTTGCCGAAACCGCAACCAGCTTAGTTACATTACTGATAGCGCCGTCTGAAGTTATGTAACATTCCTTTTCATTACCGGCATTAGGAATAAGCGCACGATAGTTGGTGCCGTCATAAACCACTTTAATACGGCGATGATTACTGAGGTCGTAAAGCCTCGCGGTATCATTATTATTTACCGTAAGCCCCGTGAAATTAAACAGCGACTTTGCCTGAATGCCATCGGGAACAAAGAAACGGAAGGTTGTTGAGTTGTCCAGACTGGGCGTATGGGGATATTTAATCTGGATGTACGGAATGGTATTTCTGTCGGCGCCTGAGCCAATATTATTAACGGAAGTAAACGTAAAACCTGTTGTAGCGCTTCCAAGCTGACTTACCGGAACTGTCCGGTTAAACCTCAACATTTGATAGCCTTCAAAAACAGTATCGATGATGGTGCTCCCGAACTGGATTCGCACATGATGGTCGGGATTGGCAAGGCTGTAATCAGATGCGCCCACCAGAATAAAATCTACTTCGGCATTGCCCGAACCGTATTTGCCGGGGGTAGGAATATTTTTTGAAATGCTGCCTCCAAGCGAAAATCCGTTATCAAACCAGCCCTCACCCGCGGTGTACACAGGGTCGGTTATTCCGTTATAGGGCTTACCGTTGAAATAGGCAGAGGTATAATCCACCCTGCTTATTTTATTGAAGAAGGTTACAGGTGTATAGGATGAAAAATTAACATCGTTTTCAAGCGTCATTCTTCGGTTATTTATCGAAGAATTCCACGTAAGAAAATAGACCGCTGAGTCGCAGAAAAGGCTGTAATTAGGATTCGCCTGGCTTAGGGGATGATCGTATAATTGAGTGTCGAAGGTACCGTCGTTCATTTTTCCTGAAAACTCGATAAAATCACCGGGATTGAATACGCCATCGGTTTCACCCTTGATATAAATATACTGTTCAATGCCTTTACAAAAAAGCTGAATACTTCGCGGGTCTATAGATTGCACCGGTACGCCGGCAGTTTGGAGTGTAGTATATGGAATACGAAAAATGCCATCGTGGCTAACGTAAATTTTGTAATACTGACGGTTATAATCTATCCATTCGTTACCGAAATTCTGGCCTTTGGCCAGTGTGGATAAACAGATGTATAATGGCAGGAGTAGGTAGAGTTTTCGCATAATGGATTTCAGAAATAACTTTTTTTGGTTTTCGTATCATCACCGGCAACCTGTTTTTTCCTGTTGATATTGAACTTAAGAGAAAAAACGTGAGAATAAAGAGCTATGGATGCATTGCCCACATCGGTAAGCGCATAATCAATGCTTACCATTTTTTTAATTGTAAATCCCACACCGATATTCGGTTGAAAGGTAGTATGGCGTTTGTCGGTAAAATCTGTTTCGTTCTGAATATTACCAATGCCGCCGCGCAAAAAGATAAAATTTCCATATCCAAGTTCCAGTCCCGCATGCGGATCAATTGAAATAGGATCGCTTTTTACGAGAACGTTGCGCATCCCGTCGAAGGTAAAATCTGCATCAATGTCTATCAGCGCTGAAAAGCGTTTTAAGAAATCGAATCTGCGTGCCACCCCTACATTGATACGGGGCATGGTAAGCTCAAGTGAATTCTCCGGTATATCATTCCCGGTGCGGGTAAAGGTTTCTTTCATCCCGTCGCTCAGGCTATAACTCCATGCATTGAAGGTCGAGGTTACGTCGCGGGCAACCAGACCGAAAGTCCACTTTTTAACATCATACTGTGCACCCAGATCCAGCCCGAATCCCCACGAATGCGCAAAATCGCCCACCTTGCGGTGAATAATTTTTACATTGGCACCATAGCGGAACCCGGGAAGTTTATGAAGATTGCGCGCATAGGAAAGAATAAACGCATAATCGGCCGCCGAAAACGTGGTGATGCGGTCGTAATTTATGTTTCCTTCGGCATCAATTAATTCTGTTGTATTGGGTATGTCGTCAACACCAAAACGGATAAAGGTAAATGCGGCAGTACTCGATGAGTCAATACGTGCAGCAAGACCACCATAATCATATTTTGCAATTCCCGCAAAATATTCGGAGTGCATAAGCCCCACCTGAATACTCGACGGAACAAGCATCAGACCGGCAGGATTCCAATAGCCCGCTGTGACATCATTCACAATGGCGGTATTACAGCCCGACATTCCCAAAGCACGCGCACCAACCCCGATAGCAAGAAATTCGTTACTGTATTTGGGCGACTGCGCCATTCCCTGTGACCAGGCAAAAAGCAATACAAAAAAGGCAATGAAAGTTCTTCTCATCAGTTTATCTTATATAGAAGCTAATAACGACTGTTTAATGAATGTAGTATCCTGCGTGAAATTAAAGGTATAAAATTATGAATTTTTTTGAAGAATACTATCCACTTGTTATATATTTATGCCGTTAATTATACACATACACGATTTGAAAAAGTTCGCATACTGTTTTTTCTTTCTTTTTTTGATGCCTTTACAGAACATCAAAGCAGAAATTAATGCAGGCTCAAGCATAGAATGGCTGTGCGCCTCGGCTGATATTGTTGCCACCGGAAAAATCACATCCGTATGTTCTGTAAAAGGACAGAACGGCATTACCGGCTGCGTTTTTAAAGTGAGTCAGTACCTCAAAGGCAATGCGTCAGGCGACCTTTACTTTTATGTACCGTGGTTTGCATCTGACAGCCTGCAGAAGCTCAAAAAAAACGAATCCGAAATTATTGTTTTTCTAAAAAAAGCGGATAATATATATACTTCCGGGAACAAGACTTTTGACTATATCGTTATGGAAAGTTATAATTCTGTTCCTGCACTTGCAAAACTTGAGAAGCCGCAAAAAGCATTTATTTCTGCGGCGAATTTCAAATTACTCACTACCGGCACACAGATTCTCGAATGCAGTCGCAAAGCTATCAGCCGGATGCAGGAATATACACAAACGCAGCAAAAAGAAATAAAAAGACATTATCTGGAAATACCGTACAATACCGACGCATGGGATCTGCTCTATTCAGGAAGCAGTTGCTTCTTATACGTCCCGGCCTTCATGTTTCCCGAATCGAACGAAGACTTTTACTAAACTATTTATTCTATGAATCCTACAGACAAATTTAAAACGCCGCTTGACCTCCGCGAATCGGTGAGCGCTTTCCAGCGAAGCCGCATAATTCTAAGCGCATACGAACTTGAATTATTTACCGTGATTGGTAAAGAACGCAAAAGTCCAGAGCAGGTTGCCACCGAAGCAAAAACCGACAAGCACGCCACAGAACGCCTGATGAATGCTCTTTGCGCTATTGGATTACTTGAGAAAAATGACGGGCTTTATAATAATTCCGAATTTGGACTTAACTATCTTGTAAAGGACCGTCCGGGGTTTATTGCCGGACTTATGCATAGTTCAAACTTATGGCGGTCGTGGAGTAATCTTACAGAGATTGTAAGAACAGGTCGCGAGAACGCGCAGACCATCCGCACCAAAAGCAATGACGGCGACTGGTCTGAATCGTTTATTGCAGCGATGCACGACCGCGCTTACCGCCAGGCACCGGCCATAGTTGCGCAGATAGATCTCACGGGCACACATAAAGTTCTGGATATTGGTGGCGGCTCAGGTGCCTACAGCATGGCCTTTGTTCGTGCAGGTAAAGAAATAAATGCAACGGTTTTCGACCTTCCGAATATTGTTACAATCACCGAAAAATATATTCGCGCCGAAGGTTTGCAAAATAAAATTGATACCCTTGCCGGCGATTATCTGGTGGATTCTTTCAGGGCGGGATACGATCTGGCATTCCTTTCCGCAATTATCCATATCAATTCGTTTGACGAAAACCTGCGTCTGGTAAAGAAGTGCGCTGCCGCGCTGAACCGGGGCGGCATCATTGCCATTCAGGATCACGTAATGGGGCAAGACCGCACCAACCCTGCGCCCGGAGCCATATTTGCCATCAATATGCTTGTGGGCACACCCAAAGGCGACACCTACACCGAAAACGAAATTCGCTGGTGGATGGCCGAAGCCGGATTTGATGACGTACAGCGAAAAGAAACCTTCCAGAATGCGCTTATCATTGGAAGGAAGAAATGAAACCGTTAAGCACCTTTGTATATCTTTGTAACGATTTATTCCTGTTTTAATATGATTATCATTGGCATTACCGGCACTCTTGGATCAGGCAAAGGCACTATTGTTGAATATCTTGTTCAGCAGAAAGGCTTTGTTCATTTTTCGGTGAGAGCATTTATTGCCGAAGAAATACTGCGCCGCGGATTGACTGTAAACCGCGATAGTCTGACCATGGTCGGAAACGACCTGAGAGCCGCCAACAGCCCATCATACATTGCAACTCAGCTATATGAACGAGCCGCTCAGAATGGGAAAAATTGTGTGATTGAAAGTTTGCGCACACCGGGAGAAATTGATGCACTGCGCGCCATGGGCGGCTTCTGGTTATTTGCCGTAGATGCTGATATACAAACACGGTACGAACGCATTAAAAAACGCAAATCGGAAACCGATGATGTTACATTTGAAACCTTTGCCGCCAATGAAAACAGAGAAATGCTGAACCATGACCCGAATAAGCAAAACATCCGGAAATGTGTTGAAACAGCAGATTATGTATTTATTAATGACGGCAGTATGAATGATTTATTTCGTGAAGTTGAAGTCGCCCTGAATCAAATAGTGCTAAAACAGAATTCGTAAAATCTCCTGGTATAAATTTTTTGTCATGACCGAAGAAACAAAACACCTGCGCCCGAGTTGGGACGAGTACTTTATGGAAGTGGCCAATACCGTGGCGAAGCGCGCCACCTGCGACCGCGGCAGAAGCGGTTGCCTGATTGTACGCGACCGTCAGATACTGGTATCGGGCTATGTTGGCTCACCCCGCGGACTTGAACACTGCGATGAAGTCGGACATTTATTTAAAACCGTAACACACGAAGACGGCCATACCACCAATCATTGCATGCGCACCGTTCATGCCGAACAAAATGCCATTTGCCAGGCAGCAAGGCTCGGCATACCGCTCGATGCAGCAACACTGTATTGCCGCATGACACCCTGCCGAACCTGCGCCATGCTTATCATTAACTGCGGAATAACCCGCGTTGTCTGCGAAAAAAAATATCATGCCGGCGCCGAATCCGAAGAAATGTTTCGGCGCGCAGGACTCACACTCGACTATATAAGCGAAGAAATTTTAACCTACAACAATCAATAATATTTTATTATGAATAAAGGATGGAAACCAATGCCCGTGATACTGAAAGTTATCTGGGTAATTTTAGTAATCAGTTCGTTTTTTTCGATATTTACGGTGATTGGTACATACGATGCCGGCTATGACCTGCTCGGAATGCACCTCGACCGAATATTGGCCGTAAATGCGGCATTTATTTTAAATATGGTGCTGCCTGTTCTTCTGATAATCGCCATGTATCAACGTCACAAAGGCACGGTACTTTTTGCAATTATTTACTTCCTGTTTTTTATCGTTAACGGCTTGTTTATTCTACAGAATATTGATGCAAAAATAGAGCTTGTGCTTGCGCAGATGCCTGAAATGGGCGAAGAGCTCAGCGATGCCTATATGTATTCGGTTGCTTACTGGACAATAGTATTAACAGCTGTTTTCAGCGCAGCTTTTAACCTTGCCATTCTTATTATCTTCTTTATTAAACGGAATTATTTTATTGGGCAGGATAACGCTAATATGCCCGAAAATCCCGAACTACCTTCGTAATTCAAAATTTTTGCCCAGATATACCTTGCGAACCTGTTCATCACTTGCAAGTTCTTCGGCGGTTCCTGATTTAAGGATAGAACCTTCAAACAAGAGATATGCCCTGTCGGTGATGTTCAGTGTTTCATGAACATTATGATCGGTAATGAGTACACCGATATTTTTTGTTTTGAGTTTGGAAACAATGGCCTGAATATCTTCAACGGCAATAGGATCAACGCCTGCAAACGGTTCGTCGAGAAGAATAAATTTAGGGTCAACGGCTAATGCGCGTGCAATTTCCGTTCTGCGGCGCTCACCGCCCGAAAGGGTGATTCCTTTTCCTTTACGTACATTCTGCAAACCAAATTCATCAAGCAACGATTCAAGCCTGTCGCGCTGCTGCTCTTTTGTGTAATCGGTAAATTCAAGTACGGCCCTGATATTATCTTCAACACTCATACCCCGAAATACCGACGCTTCCTGCGGAAGATAGCCGATACCCTTTTGCGCACGCCTGTACATGGGCATGCCCGTTATCTCATCATTATCTAGAAAAACCTTGCCGCTGTTCGGGCGAATCAGCCCAACAATAATATAAAATGATGTTGTTTTCCCGGCACCATTCGGACCTAATAATCCAACTATCTCACCGGGTTTTACTTCAAGTGAAACACCTCTCACAACCGTGCGGCTGCGGTATTTTTTAACAAGATTTTCGGCGCGAAGTATCATTCGGAACGGATAATTTTAAAGAGCAAAGTTAATTCAATTTCGTTTATCTGAATATTCAGTATTAAATGACCCGCACTTCGTAATAACTTTATGTGTTGTGATGATACCGGCTCATGCCTGGGCAGACTAAAAATTAAACGACATTGTTATCAGTACATTAAACCTTCGTATGCCCGGATGATCAAGATGTGACAGACGCCACACACCAACTATGCGCAACACCTTTAAAATATTTTCTATTCCCACACCTGCCTCATAAAATGGCTTATCGAGGGTGTAGGTGTATTCCGGCAGCACGTTGAAGTCGCGGTTTTGCTTGCTGAGTGTACCTATACCATAGCGCCCGTAAGCATATTCGCGCCAGTGCAATTTGCGAAGCAATGGGATTCGATTGAAAAACAATCCGTCGAAATGCTGCGAATACAGCGCCGTAAAATACTGGTCGCTCATAAACTCATAATAATTCATAGAGTTGAACGAGTAAAAGTCCCATATATAGGTCTCGTTGCCTTCATGAATTTTTAACAGTGGGAAGGGTACTTTCCCCCAGATACGTCCGCCTTCCATATAATAATCGGCCCATCCGAGCGGCCCAAGGTTGAACCACTGATTTACGCTGATGGTAAGCTTATCATACGAAAATTCACTTTTCAATACGTCCTTGAAGCCATGAAGGTAGCTCACATTCAATTTCGGAAATTTTGTGCCAAGGCTGACGCGCTGAAACGCTCCTTCGACAAATTTTTCCTTAAATCCGAAATGTGTGTTAATCATTATTTCGGAAGTACTGAATGAACTCATTTTACTTATTATTCCATTATCCCGAAGTTCAAATACCGAATTTCCAATAGGATAATTTTTCCGGTGAATAACATAAAAAGCAGTTGAAAAGCCCGTGAACCAGTCTATATCTGAAAACACGCGGTAATCCTCAGCCATCGAAAGTTTATCCTGTGGTTTGCGCCTTGCAAACGATCCCACAAGGTCATATTCATTGAATGAATTATCGCTGCGCCCCAACTGTTCCACATCATAACGATAGGCTGCACCCACACCCCTGAACGGCCTTTTATCCCACAGATACCAGATGCTGCCCGAATATTTCCACTTCATGTCTTTAGTGCCGTATGCCCCGTAACCGCTTATCATTACCTTCTTGCTGAAATTGTTACTTGTTCTTCCGCCAAAACGAAAACGGGTGCCTTCATTATTATTCCAGCTTACCAACGACAATATCGGCCCTATTTCAAACCACCCTACCTGATAATGGTCCATGCCTATGGTCAGGAAAAGCTTTTTCCATATTCTAAATGCACGAATCGTTTGTATCGTGTCTGTCATGTGATAGATACTCTTTTCCTGTTTGGAAAGAGAATCGGGACGCCTGTTTTGCCAGTACAGATGCGACATTTTTAAGGCACTGTCGGAAACCACAATACTTAATGGATTATTGTAGAAGCTTTCCGGCATCGGCTTGTCAAGAATATAGTTATTATAGGTTGAGGATTTGTGGATATACATCCCCATGGTTTTTTTCAGGTTATCAAAAACATTAATATCGGCGATGAGATTATCCTTGACGGGCATCCAGCATTTCCCGTCTACATAAGTGAATTCCTGATAAACAACCAGATCATTGATAAGATTGATATTGGCCTCAGGATCCATGCGAAGGTCTATTTTAACGATGCCCCAGGTGGTGTCATTTATCCATACATTGCCCGAAAAAGCCGGTTCCTGAACCCTGCGCGGCTTAAACATAATATGATAACAATATTTATTGCCGACATAGCCGCTGTCAATTAGATAGTACTTATAGTAGGCAAGTCCGAAATTTGCCAGAGGACTTACAAAGCTCTTTTCAACAATGGAAATATAATTATCATAGACGTTCGTTTTCTGGTACGAATCGCCCACAACCTGCGATATGCTCGCATTTTTCATTCCCGAAACCTTGCTTGCATTTATAATTTCACGGTATGTTTTAGGACTCTTTCGGAAATAAATATCTGAAACGGTTTCTGTAAGAAAAATCGGTAAAAAAGCCTTGCCGTTTACGGTAGAAGTGTCCACATTATCAAAAACAAAACGGAAGGGTTTAAGCACGCCAAGATCTTTTAGCTTGCTGCCAAAATTATTGGCATCAATCTGCATCTTGGTATAAGCTTCGTACTGAAAATTCCCCTGCGCCTCACGGTTGTTCTTATCCTTATTTTTTATGACCTTTCTTATAATTACCTCCGCAGGATTTTCACCGGCAACAATTACCGCTTCTTTAAGTTCCAGCGTTTTTGGTTCAAGCTCAAAATCGATGTACTGAAACTTATTTTTTACTACAGCATGTCCTTTGGAGTAATAGCCAATATACTGGGCCATTAAAGAGTCGCAGGCAGTTTTCGTTTCAATAGAATAACGACCGTCAAAATCAGTCGTTGTTTCAACATCACTTCCTTTACAGTAAACATTCACAAAAGGAATAGGACTCTTCGTTTGAGCGTCAATTACCGTACCCATAACCTTTGTAAGAGGCTGAGCATGTAAAAATGCCGGCGCAACGGTCAGTGCGAGAAAAAGAAAAGTGAAGCGTATCAGTGATTTATATCTCATGTGCAAAAAAAGTGGGCAAAGTTATTCAAAAAAGCGACAAGTATGTTTAAACGTAAATATAATATGGATATTATCCCGGGCAATAATTAATAGCGTTCATCAGCTGCAGTTTTTAAAATACCGGTAATTCTATGCCGGCCGTTTATGCATCAATTGCAAAAACAGTATTATTTATATTACACAATATCAGTTAATTAATGCAATATACGGTTTTTATTAAAAACTTAACGTTTACCGGAGAAAAAAAAAGGGCAGAAAGTCCTTAAGCAGGAATAATTCATATAATTTTGCGCCGATATCGCAGAATGAAAAATATACTGTTTCTGCAACACTACGCTTGTTTAAAACCTATCAGTTATGTATAAAGTAACGAAACACCCCATACTTGAAGTTCCCGAAGGTAAAAAAGTGGTTTTTACTTTTGAAGGTAAAGAAATAGAAGGCGAAAGCGGATTTACAATCGCCGCGGCACTTCATCAGGCAGGATTTCCGGTTCACAGCCACAGCCTGCGCAACCGCGAACGAAGCCTTGAATGCGGCATCGGCAAATGCGGTGCCTGCGAAATGCTGGTCGACGGAAAGATTAAAAGGATTTGTATTACCCGCATCGACGGAATTAAGACCGTGTCTGAAATTCCGAAAGATTACGCACCGGAAGCGGTAGACTTCATAAAGACCGACAGCATTGATGTTTATAAAACCGACGTGGTTATCATTGGCGCCGGACCTGCCGGACTGGCTTGCCGCGAAGAACTGAACAAACACGGCATCCCCAATATTGTTATTGATAATAATGACCGTATCGGCGGACAGTTTCTGATGCAAACCCACCAGTTCTTCTTTTTTGAGAAAGAAAAGAAATTTGGCGGAATGCGCGGTTTCGATATCGCTGAAACACTTGCCGGTGATGATCATTCGGGAATCTTTCTGAACTCAACCGTCTGGGATTTGCTCGACGGTAAACGCGTTGCCGTTAAAAATCTGGTGACCGGCACCATTTATTATGTTGACACTCATTTTTTGGTGATTGCTACCGGCGCAGTGCCCTTCATGCCTGCGTTTGAGAATGATGACCTGCCCGGAGTTTATACTGCTGCCGTTGTTCAGAAAATGATGAACAGTGAATTCACACTGCTCGGCAAAAATGTTCTCACGGTCGGTGCCGGAAATATCGGATATCTGACATCATATCAGCTTATGCAGGCCGGTGCAAAAGTGAAAGCCATTGTTGAGGCCATGCCCAACGAAGGCGGCTTTCCCGTGCAGGCCAACAGAATCCGCAGATTGGGAATTCCTGTTCTGCTGTCGCATATCCTGATTAAAGCGTTGCCCAATGAAAATCATGATGGCATTATCGGTGCCGTGGTGGCAGAATGCGAGAATTTTAAACCCATCCCGGGAACGGAAAAAATAATTGATGGTATTGATGCCATTAATATCTGCACCGGTCTTGTTCCCGACGATCAGTTGCTGATTAAAGGCTATGAAGTGTTTGGCAGGAATTGTCTGGGTGCCGGCGATGCCATCCGCATCGGTGAAGGTACAAGCGCCGTGGTACGCGGAAAGCAGGTTGCCTTTGAGATATTACAGGAAATGAACGAACCGTTCAGCTATAACGAATATCTGGCCGTTTCAAAAGAATATATAGACTCACAGCAGCATCCGGTAAAAATTATTGAAGCGCCTTACAGCCCTTCAGCAGAACGCATGGACGCCAAGCCCTTTGTGCTCATCGACTGCCTCTACGGCTTTGCCTGCAACCCCTGCGAATTTGCCTGCCCTCACGCCGCCATTACCAAAACATCCACGAGTACGGTGCCGCAGATAGATTTTGATAAATGCATCGGCTGCATGGATTGCGTTTATCAATGTCCCGGACTGGCAATTTTTGGATACAGCACCAAAAAAGACTGGCTGTTTATGCCCGTTGAATATGCGGTTGAAGAAAAATCAGCGGTTTATCTGGTAGATAATAATGGTAAAAAACTGGGAGAAGGTTTCATTGAAAAAGTTCTGAAAAAACCGAATAAAACCAATGTTGTCCGTCTGAAATCGGAGACTATTCACGGGGCTGGGCTGATGGATGTACGCGGATTTATTGTAAAATCTGATTACCCTGAGCCTGTTACAATGCACAAAACCCAGGTGGAACTTGAAGAAGAAAAATACATTTGTCATTGCGATGATGTTACGCTGAGCGAGATACAGGAAGTTATCGGCGACCGCCAGTTTATTTCTGTAGACGAAATAAAACATACCACCCGCCTCGGAATGGGCGCCTGCCGAGGCAAACGCTGCATCCGCCGGTTAAAACAGACGCTGCGCGGCTCGGGCGTTTCTATTGTCGGAGACGCAACGCCCCGGGGACCGCTGTCGAACCAGATCAGTATGGGTGAGCTTTACCCTCAAGGCATCAACGAAAGGGTAATTACGTCCATAGGAACCGAAAAACCACAGCAGATAAAAGTAGCTTCATTTGTTGCCGGTGGCGGCATAGGCGGAAGCTCTTTGTTCAGATATCTGTCTGAAGCCGGTCTCAAACCGGTGCTGGCAAACTATGGCCGTGGCGCGTCGTGGCGCAACATCGCCGGCGGAAGACCCGCATTCAGCCTTCCTGAAATCGCAGATATTGCCGAACATAATCTTGAGATATTCAAAGAATTACAACAGCTTCACGATATTAATTACAAGCAGATACGCTATGTGAATTTTGCGCACGACGAGGCAATGTACAAAGCCTGTGTAGATTCCATGTCGTGGTCTGATGCTTATATGGTAGATGCCAAAGACTTCCGCAAAGAAATATCGCCGTATTTTAATGCAAAACTGGACAAATACTCGGCAGCTCTGGTCACTCATAATTGCTGGCAGGCCACGCCTGGCAGGGTTATTGACCTTATCCGCCGTATCGGTATCGAAAAAGGAGGCACCATACTCGAAGATTGCCGGTTGATAGATATCAGAAAAGAAGGCAAAACCTATATCGTGCTGGTACAGGACCATGAGAAAAAATACAAGGAATACCATACCGAGGTGTTTATTAATGCGCTAGGGCCCGACAGCGATAAGTTTGCGAAAAAGCTGGGTCTGGAAACCGGACTTTACCCGGTTAAGCATCAGGCGTTTATTACCCGCAGATTACCCATGCTGGGACTCAACGGCGCTCCGCTTGATATGCTTATTGACCGGCGCAAGCACAAAGGATTTTCGGCTGTTTACGGACAGCAGCTGGCTGAAACCGGTCAGGTAATCGGCTGTGCCTCACCGGCAGTTGATGCACAGGAAGCGCTGGGCAATGTAAAGATTAATTCAAAAGAATTTATTGAGATTGCTACCGAAACATTTGTTGACTGGATTCCGGCACTTTCGTCGGTAGGTTTCCAGGCCGTGTGGGCAGGCTATTACATTGAGCCCCGTATGGTTATTGATACAGAACTCGGGCTTTTCGTGGGTCTGAGGGGACAGGGATTTATGCTGGGACAGTATCTTGCGAAGCTGTATGTTAACAAACTTACCGGAGGTGAAGTACCTGCGTACTTTGACCGACTGAAACTAAGTGGCGACGGGCTTCCTGAAAAAGCCTTCAAATAATAATTTGTTATTCCCGATAATTTATGTAATTTTGCCCCCCTTTAAACAGGGATTTGTTGTGGAAGACACCAAACAGTTCATAATAAATTTCAACGGTCTTGCAGCCGGGAAGCATCAGTTTGTTTTTAACATTGATGACACGTTCTTTGAGCATTTTGAATATTCTGAAATTCATAAAGGTCAGATAAAAGTTGAGCTGGAGCTTACCAAAGAACTGGATTCGCTCATTCTTGATTTTTCAATCGACGGCATCACGGAAGTTTCGTGCGACCGCTGCCTCGAGCCCCTTGAATTTCCGTTGCATGGCAACAACAGGCTGTATGTAAAATTCAGCGACAATAACGAAGAGGAAACAGATGAAGTAGTGATTCTGCCTCCCTCATCGTACCAGCTGGATGTCAGTCAGTACATCTATGAGTTTACTCACCTGATGCTGCCCATACGCAGAGTGCATCCCGAAGATGAACATGGGAAAAGCTCCTGCAACGAAGAAGTTATTCGTAAACTTGAACAATATCTTAAGAAAGAAGAGAGCGACTCCCGCTGGGACGACCTCCAGAAGTTGATCAATTAAATTTTTTTGCTTTATGGCACATCCTAAACACAGGTTCTCATCAACCAGAACAAAAAAAAGAAGGACACACGTAAAGGCCGTTGCGCCGACCGTAATCGTATGTTCTAATTGCGGAGCCCCCATCCTGCTGCATCGCGTTTGCAAGGAATGTGGCTTTTATAAAGGAAAACAGGTACTTGAAAAAACAGCTACCGCTTAGTTTCCTTTTCAACCCACGGAATGATCACTATTTAATGCGATGACCAATGACCAGGATCAGAGCAGCGATTACCGGTGTTGCCGGATATCTTCCTGATTATATTCTCACGAATAAAGAGCTGGAACGTATCGTTGACACTACAGACGAGTGGATTCTCTCTCGTACCGGAATCTCCGAAAGAAGAATACTGAAAGGTGAAGGCAAGGGCTCATCGGATTTGGGTACCGAAGCTGTAAATCTGCTTCTTAAAAAGACCGGCACCAAACCTGAAGAGATTGATTATCTTATTTGTGCCACCGTTACCCCCGATATGCAGTTTCCTGCAACGGCCAATATTATATGTGATAAAGTCGGAATCAAGAACGCATTCAGTTATGATCTGAACGCGGGCTGTTCGGGCTTTTTATATGCACTGGCCACCGCATCCAAATTTGTAGAAACGGGTTCTGCCAAAAAAGTAATTGTTGTGGGTGCCGAAAAAATGTCATCCATTGTTGACTATACCGACCGCGCTACCTGCGTTATTTTTGGCGACGGTGCCGGCGCTGTGATGCTCGAGCCTACTACCGAGGAATTCGGTATCATGGATTCCATTCTTCAGGTTGATGGCAGCGGCAGAGTGAATCTGCACCAGAAAGCCGGCGGATCGGTAAAACCCGCATCGCATGCTACCATTGACGCACGCGAACATTTCATCTATCAGGAAGGACAGGCCGTGTTTAAAATGGCGGTTTCCAAAATGGCCGATGTATCTGAAGAAATTATTGCACGCAATAACCTTACTGCCGACGATATTGCATGGCTGGTACCTCATCAGGCCAATATGCGCATTATTGACGCTACAGCCAAACGCATGAAACTGTCGAAAGACAAGGTGATGATAAATATCGAAAAGTACGGAAACACTACAGCCGCAACACTTCCGCTGTGTCTGTGGGAATGGGAACCCAGATTACACAAGGGTGATAATATTATACTTACCGCATTCGGCGCAGGCTTTACATGGGGTACCATTTATCTTAAATGGGCATACGACGGAAAATAATCTGAAAATATTTCAATAAAAAAAGCTGTCTCTCAAGGATGGCTTTTTTTATAATTAATAATGCTAATCAAGACTTGAAAATCTAAACTGTGGCTCTCTGTGCCTTCTCTGTGCACCTCTTTGAAATAAAATGAACTGACACGGAGAAACACAGAGTTATCACGGAGTTACACAGAGAAAATCTAACCCTTGATTCGCATTAGTAATTGATGCTTACGCAGATGCTCAATTACATATTCTGATATACCTGTGAACACTTCCGGAGATAGTCTGTTAGACACTCCGATATACTTGAGAACACTTCCGGAGATAGTCTGTTAGATATCCTGATGTACCTGTGAACAATTCCGGAGATAGTCTGTTAGACACTCCGATATACTTGAGAACAATTCCGGAGATAGTCTGTTAGATATCCTGATATACCTGTGAACACTTAATCGTTATAATCTATTCATGGATTTTCAACCTATTACCTGTTTTCAACCGTTTCATCAGGTTGCGGCGCATGAACGCTAATTAAATTGAGCTATCATTAAACGTGCGCCGCCGATTTGTTTATTATCGCCGTTTCTATGAATATTATATACCTGACGGGATAATTTTAAATAACCTTATCAATTATTCATTGTAAAACCGGCCAACCCTATTCAGGGATGGTCAAACAATTACACTTCGCTGTAAACTGTTTCCGCCAAAGGCGGACAGGCATTATTAATTGTTAATTGTTAACTATTCACTGTAAACCCGTCCCAATACCGAAGTTTTGCCGGCACATAAAATAATTGTCGCCTCTGATGCACAGGATTTTGTATATTTGAATTGTAAATATTTCCTGAAATGAAAACACCTTCTATTATTGCGCTGCTTTTATGCGTTCTTGGTATGCCCGTAAGCATGCAGGCTCAAAACAAACGCTGGTACGGCGATACCATTTTTCCCGTACGTGTCATCAATTTTGACACTATTTCGCCCTATATTATCATTGATACTGCAGCCAATAATATATGGCAAACAGGTGTTCCGCAAAAGATTTTCTTCAACAGCGCCTACTCGCCCAACAGTGCAATTTTGACCGATACCATCAATAATTACCCTCCGAATAACTATTCGTTTTTTGATTTAATAATCGGTGGTTTTAATATGAGTTGGTATCCTTTTGATATTTTTATTTCAATAAAACATAAATTTGATACAGACACCCTCGCTGACGGAGGCTATATTACCGTTTCCTGGGATAAAGGGCTTACATGGACAAATATAATTGAAGATTGGGGACTATACCACAATCCGAGCAACTGCCCTGAAGCGTCAAATATCTACACAATGAGTGATACCTTGTACACTGGAGCATATGGTTACTCGGGAAGGTCGAACGGCTGGATACAGACCGTTATCCCATGGCATGATATAGCAGTGAAGCAATGGCCTCCTGCAGACACCATGATACTCAGGTTCAATTTTATTTCAGACAACATTGACAACCCCGGAGAGGGCTGGATGATTGACGATATCAAACTGTTCGCCCTTGATGTACTTGGAGCTGTTGATGAAGTTGACACACCCATTGCAAGGCTCCAACCAAATCCGGTCAGCACATCGGCAGAAATTATACTGGACAGAACCTATCGCACTGCTCATATTGATATCTATGATTCGAAAGGAACAAGGGTTCGTCAGGCAGAATTTTCGGATTGTGAAAAAATAACGCTGCAGCGCGATTATCTCGTCAGTGGAATCTATTGCCTGAAGCTTACCTTAGAGGGAAACAGGGTGATAACTAAAAAAATGGTAATCGGAGGATGATTGTTCAGCCAATTAATAATTGTTCATTGTTAATTGTTAATTGAAAAACCGTCCCAGTCCTGAGCGACATTGAATTTTTCACGGTAACGCAGTAGTTCTTCGGCACGGAGCACAACGGTAGCGGAGCCTTCAGTATATTTTTCTATGGCCGCCAGTAATTTCCCTTTGGGGTCAATAACCAGAGAATCGCCGCCATGATACGTACCTTTACCGTCGGTACCAATGCGGTTTACACCCACGCAATAGCTCATATTCTCAATAGAACGGGCCAGTAATAATGTTTTCCAGTGATGGCTGCGGGCATCGGGCCAGTTGGCAACATAGATAAGACAATCGTATTCAAAAGCGCCTTCGCTGTAAGTATTTTTTGCCCATACCGGGAAACGCAGGTCATAGCATACCAGCGGTCTGATTTTCCAACCGTTCAGTTCAACAATCAAACGTTTATCGCCCGGCGTAAAATGTTTATGTTCGTTCCCAAAGCGGAATAAATGCCGCTTGTCATAGGTTTCAAACCTACCGTCGGGCCACATAAATACGAGCCGATTGAATAAATTTCCATTCTCCGTAAAAAGCATACTTCCTGTAATAGCGCATTGACGCTCTTGTGCTTTTTCTTTCATCCACTTAAAAATGGGGCCGTTAAAATCCTGCGCACATTTTCCTGAATCAACAGAAAAGCCGGTGGCAAACATTTCGGGCAGTACAATCAAATCTGTTGGCTGATTAAGTCCATCGATTTTCCGGTCGAAGTACGACAGATTGCGTTCGTGGTCTTCCCAGGCCAGGTCGGCCTGAAAAATAGAGATGGTCAGATCCTGCATAATATTTCGGCTGCTTTTTTAATGGTTTCTTCTTTTTTGGCGAAACAAAAACGGAGCACTTTATTATCAATTGCTTTGTGGTAAAATACGGAAACAGGAATAGAGGCCAGTCCAAACTCTTTGGTAAGCCTTATGGCAATATCTGTTTCTTTTTCGTTGCTGATGGCACTGTAATCGAGCAGTTGAAAGTAGGTACCATAACAGGGTATTACTTTGAACCTTGAACCGCTAATATTTTTGAGGAAATAATCGCGTTTGGCCTGGTAAAATTCAGGCAGGTAATCGTAGTTTGCTTCATTTTTAAGGAATTCGGCAAGAGCATATTGTATAGGTGTGTTGCACGCAAAAACAGTGAACTGATGGGCTTTTCTGAACTCTGCCATCAGGTTGGCGGGCGCTAAAATATACCCCATTTTCCATCCGGTAGCATGAAATGTTTTTCCAAATGAATACACCACCATGCTGCGCTCTGCCAGCCTCGGATAACGAATTACACTTTCGTGACGGTGACCGTCGAAAATAAGGTGTTCATACACTTCGTCGCTCAAAACAATGATATCGGTATTCCGCGTAAGCTTATCGAGCATCTTCATATCGTCGGCGCCGATAAGACTACCGGTAGGATTATGCGGAGTATTGATGATGATCATTTTAGTGTTACTGCTGATCATCTTTTTTATATCGGCCCAGTCGATGGTATAACCGGGCGTTTTGAGTGTCGCATAAATGGGCGTTCCGCCATTCAGACGGATGGCCGGTGCATAAGAATCATAGGCAGGTTCAAACAGGATTACCTCATCGCCTTCTTTTATAAATGCAGAAATGGCCGTATATAATGCCTGTGTTCCGCCTGCAGTGATATTTATTTCAGTTTCCGGGCTGTAGCTCACACCATAAATGCGCTCCACCTTTGCAGCAATGGCTTCGCGCAGAGCCGGCACGCCCTGCATGGGAGCATACTGGTTATGTCCTTTTTTCATAGCCTCGTTGATAAGACTGATGAGTTTTTCGGAAACCGGGAAATCGGGGAAGCCCTGTGAAAGATTTATTGCCTTGTGCTCCAACGCCAGTGCCGACATTACAGCAAATATGCTTGTTCCGGCCTGAGGCAATTTGGAACGGATATTAAAAGGAAATTCCATGTTGTCTAAAAAATTTGTTGATTACAGAATATAAACTTACACAAAAATACACAATCATTGAGAAGTATTGTTGGAATGGATAGTACCCTGCCGGAAGTGCCATTCATAATAAACAAAAAAAGAGGCTGCAGCAGGGAGCTGCAGCCTCTTGTAAATATTGATTTTCTATTATTTCAGTATGTAAGCGTTATTGGAAATAATGCTGCGAGCGGCATCTTTCAGGTAATCGCTTGCCAGACCTATCATTTCCAAATCATTGGGAAAAGGAACAGGTCTGTTTAACTTGTTCGCCGTTTCGGGTTTCAGCGCATCGAGGTCGCCCATGGCAGTGGCAAACATATAGTTGAAATGGCTTTCGGCGGTTATTTTTTCGTTGCGCAATAATTGCGAATTGTGATTATCATAAAAATCAACCGTACCGTTAATGATGGCATCTTTGTTCATCTGGGTTTCGAGCACATGGCAGGTAAGTGTTTTGTATTTCTGAACCTTGATATCGTTGCCCAGACTGTCTTTCATAACATTTCCATGAGCATCGAGCACATACTGAAAACCGTCTTTCACCTCTCGCGATTCGTTATATTCGTACTGTTTCAGATGTTCGGGCGAAACGTCAATCATTTTCAGATTCAGAAAAATCATGTAATCGTAGGTTCGTCCGCTCACTTCCCGGGAATCATAGTTAATCCAGTTTCTGTTCAGGTCTTTTACGGTCATGGTGAGCAGTTCATCTTCAAATCCCTGTGGTAATACCGACATTGACTGATTGTTCATTTTAAAGATAACGTTGGTAGTGCCCAGTTCAAGAGCAGTCTGCAGCATGGCGTCCACATCTTTGTAGTTTTCATAAAAATCTTTGATGCGCCTGAGTTCATCATAGGCCTGACGGGCCGACATTTTATCCTTTTTTTCGAGCAGCACGCGTGCGTGGGTATAGTAGTATTCTACCGCTTTTTTCTGCGATTCTATCACGTCTTTATCATAGTTCACCCAGTTAAAAGTAATATCGTCGAGTATTTTCTGGGGCAGTGTTTTAACCAGGTCCTGACGTTTTTTAAGCAGGTCGTATTTTTGAAATACTTCGTCCCAGATATCGGGTTGACCAGTTTGTTTCAGGTAACTGATGCGATCTAAATCAGCCTGGTTTACAGTTTTATAGGCGCTTAAAAGCACCCAGACTTCTTTGGGGCGGTCGGTATTTTTCTTCAGTCGTTTTACGGCTTTGGAAATAGCTTTATCGTATTCGCCTTTTTGGTAATACTGTTTTGAAGAAATGCAGCCCGAAAGCAGCAGAACGGCAGCGCTGAGCATCAATACTAATTTTTTCATGGCCGTAGATTTAGATAGAGCAAAACATAATTTGTGCCAAAAGTACATAAATCCCTGAGGTAATGTGTTCCGGTTAATACCATATTTATCGTATTTTTTTTCAGGTTTGCGGTATTAATATTAACTTTGACCACTTTTTAAGTACGTCAAAAAACACTTATTACCCGACTGATTTTATTGTTATGTGGACATTTTTAGTGCGCTTGATTCTCAGGAACCGTTTTGTTAATGTAATTATACTGTTTGTTCTTACGGGTATAATGGCTTTTTTCGCAAGCAAGGTGCAGCTTTCATATGAATTTGTGGAAATGCTTCCGCAGACCGATTCTACCAGCATCACCTATCGTAATTTTAAAGAAAAGTTCGGTCAGGACGGTTCGGTAATGTTCATTGGAATTGAAGACAGCAACCTGTTTAAACTGGCCGAATTCAATGACTTTTTTGACCTCACCAACAATCTGAAAAAAATAGACGGTGTTCAGGAGGTGGTTTCCATCACCAAAATGTTCTGTCTGGTAAAAAATGACAGCACCCGCAAATTTGGATTTCTGCCTATTGTAAAAGACAAGCCAACCACTCAAACCGAGCTCGATTCGCTGAAAGGCGCTATGTATTCTTACAAGTTTTACAACGGACTGCTGTTTAACAGCGCCACCAGCGTGAATCTGATCATGATTACGCTGGATAAAACCAAGATAAATTCAAGCAACCGCTTTGCGCTGATAAACAAGATTACGGAAACATCGTCGGTATTTACATCGAAATACAATATAAAACCTCATTATTCGGGACTTCCCTATATACGCACCATTACGTCCAAAAAAGTGAAAAATGAATTACTTCTTTTCATTTTACTGTCACTTTTGGTGGCTGCGGTGGTATTGTTCTTTTATTTTCGTTCACTCAAAGCTGTGGCCATACCTGTTCTGATTGTGTGCATGGGTGTAATCTGGGGGCTCGGACTGATGGTGCTTTTCGGGTTCAAGATTACCATTCTTACCGGTATTATTCCTCCCCTGATTATTGTTATCGGCATAGAAAACTGTATTTTCCTGATCAATAAATATCATTTTGAATACCGTTTACACGGGAATAAAGTCAAAGCGCTTTCGCGGATAGTTCAGCGCGTGGGACTTGCCACACTGCTCACCAATGCCGCTGCTGCAGCAGGATTTGCCGCATTTGTAATCACACGGAATCAATTGCTGTATGAATTTGGTCTGGTGGCATCTATCAACATTATGGTGGTCTATGTGATATCCCTTTTCCTGATACCGATATTCTTCAGTTATATGAATCCGCCGACGGCGAAGCACACGAAACATCTCGACAACAGAGTTGTTAAAGGAATTGTGGAGAAGATTGTGAGCGCTGTTCAGGGAAAGCGGAGGCTCATATATATCATCGCCGTTTTGTTCCTTATTGGCGGCGGTTTCGGAATGTCGCTGCTCAAAACCTCCGGTCGTATTGTGGATGACATTTCGAGCAAAGACCCGATGTACAAAGATTTGATGTTCTTTGAAAAACATTTCAAAGGTGTGATGCCGCTTGAAATATCTATTGATACCCACAAAAAGAAGGGCGTAATGAGCCTTTCCGTTTTCAGAAAGATAGACAGGCTGCAGGACAGTCTGTCAAAAATTCCCGAATTATCAAAACCCTTGTCGGTAGTAGAAGTAGTGAAGTTCGCCAAACAGGCATTCTATGGCAATGATTCGGCATACTATTCGGTGCCCAATGGGAATGAGCTGGCATTCATGCTTGATTATATTCCGAAATATAATAAGTCGAAAAAGTCGCTTCTTAACTCCTTTGTGGATTCAACGCTGCAATCAGCACGTATTAGTGTACAGATGGCCAATGTAGGCACGAAAGATATTGAGCGCATTTACGCTAAGGTTAAGGCTGATGTTGACACTATTTTTGACCGCTCAAAATATACCGTTGCGGTAACCGGCACCAGTGTTGTATTTGCGAAAGGAACAAATTTTCTGGTCGACAATCTGGGGACCAGTCTGCTGCTTGCATTGGTTGTAATCTCGTTGCTGATGTTTTTATTGTTCAGGTCTCCGCGCATGGTACTTATTGCGATTATCCCCAATTTGCTTCCGCAGATAATGACCGCTGCCATGATGGGTTATCTGGGCATCGCAATAAAGCCTTCAACCATTTTAATATTCAGCATTGCGCTGGGTATTTCTATTGACAATACGATTTTATTTCTTTCGCGCTATCGCTTCCAGCTTAAACATAATAAAAACGACCTGCGCGAGTGCGTTCTGGCCGCTTTGCGCGAAACCGGTTTTAGTATGATTTATTCATCGTCGGTATTGTTTCTGGGCTTCTCAATTTTTGTATTTTCAACCTTTGGCGGCACCCAGTCTATGGGCTACCTTATCTCTTTCACGCTGTTTATGGCAATGATATCGAATCTGTTCCTGCTGCCATCGCTGCTGCTCACATTCGGTAAAAAGGCCATCACAAAATCATTTGAAGAACCTGTTCTGGAGCTTGACGAAGGAGCCGAAGATACTGAAATAGAAAAAAATGCGATTTCGGAACTTGAAAATGAATTAAAATAACCAAACTTCAGCTTATGAAAGGAATAGTACTTGCGGGCGGTTCGGGCACACGTTTATATCCAATAACCATGGCGGTGAGCAAGCAAATGGCTCCCGTTTATGATAAGCCGATGATTTACTATCCCTTGTCGGTACTTATGGCTGCCGGAATCCATGAAATCCTGATTATCTCCACACCGGTTGACCTTCCTCAGTTTGAACGCCTTTTAGGCGATGGTCATGAGCTTGGCTGTAAGTTTAATTATCAGGTTCAGGAAGTACCGAACGGACTGGCACAGGCTTTTGTTCTGGGCGAAAAGTTCATTGGGGGCGATAAAGTTTCATTGATACTGGGCGATAATATTTTTTACGGTACCGGCATGCAGGAAACGCTCCTTGAAAATAATGACCCGGACGGCGGTGTTGTGTTTGCGTATCACGTTTCAGACCCCGAGCGTTACGGTGTTGTGGAATTTGACGAGAACAACGTTGCCATTTCAATAGAAGAAAAACCGGAACATCCCAAATCGAATTTTGCTGTGCCGGGTTTATATCTGTATGACAATTCCGTTGTAGAAATAGCAAAAAACATCAAGCCGAGCAGCCGCGGCGAATACGAAATTACCGATATCAACAAATATTATCTGGCCCAGAAAAAACTCAAAGTTGCCATACTGCAACGGGGTACGGCATGGCTCGATACGGGCACATTTGCCTCATTGCTTCAGGCATCGCAGTTTGTGCAGGTTATTGAAGACCGTCAGGGTTTGAAAATAGGATGTATTGAAGAAGCTGCTTATCGTATGGGATTTATTGGAAAAGACCAATTGCGAAAGCTCGGAGAAAAGTATATTAAGAGCGGTTACGGAGAATACTTATTAAATTTAATTGACTAGCTATGAGAACTATTTTAATCACCGGGGGCGCCGGATTTGTTGGGAGCGCTCTGGCAGAAAAAATTATTTCTGACCCGGAAAACTATGTAATCATTGCTGATGACCTGACAACAGGCGAGATTAGTAAATTACCCAAAGTTAAAACCAAGAACTGGCGCTTTATCAAATGCGACGTGAACGATTATCGCGACATTGCAGCGGTCATGCATGCCTTCCCTTTTGACTACGTATTTCATTATGCAGCAGTGGTAGGTGTACTTCGCACGCAAGCCAATCCGGTAAGTGTACTGCGCGATATTCATGGCTTTGAGAATATCCTGATGCTGAGTAAAAATTCGTACGTAAAAAGAGTTTACTTTTCGTCGTCATCTGAAGTGTATGGCGAACCGGTTGATTTGCCCCAGAATGAGTTTACAACGCCCTTGAATTCGCGCGTTCCTTATGCCGTGGTTAAAAACCTGGGCGAAGCCTATCTTAAATCATATAAAAAAGAATTTGGTCTGGATTACACCATTTTCAGGTTTTTCAACACATACGGACCCAAGCAGAGCCGTGATTTCGTAATGTCGCGTTTTGTATCCATGGCACTCAAAGACCAGAACATTACAATTTATGGTGACGGCAGCCAAAGCCGCACCTTCTGCTATATTGATGATAATATTGATGCTACTTATAATAATTTTATGAATAGCGTGAATTACAATAAATCCGACAATGATATCATCAATATTGGCAATGATGTTGAAATTCCTATTCTGGATTTAGCCTTGAAGATTATTCAAATTACACGTTCCAAATCAAAAATAGTTCATAAACCACCTCTTGAAGAAGGCGATATGAACAGGCGGCTTCCTGATATTACCAAAATGAAAAGCCTGCTGAAAAGGGATTTGTTACCCATAGACGAGGGCATCAAAAAGTTATTGGCAAACCCACATTTTCTCAGATAAAAAATTACGGAACTAAACCAGTGCAGACCATAGAACGGTCTGCATTTTTTTTATTCGGCAGCTATCACAAATAAGGACATGGCAGCGTACATTTGACTTTACACATTATTTTTTTATCTTTACAAAAAATTCATGCAAACGGACAAATAAATCAATCCTTATGCTGTACAATAAAACCGTTGCCGTAGTTATTCCGGCATATAATGAAGAAACCCAGATTGGGATGGTTATTGAAACCATGCCTGCATTCGTTGACCGCATTATTGTGGTGA
This sequence comes from Bacteroidota bacterium, assembly GCA_037133915.1. Taxonomy (NCBI): domain Bacteria; kingdom Pseudomonadati; phylum Bacteroidota; species Bacteroidota bacterium. Next base: position 188,284 of record JBAXND010000002.1, on the reverse strand, counting down.
ACGATTGTTCAAAGGATGGCACAGCAGCAGTACTGCAAGACATCATGAGCCGCTATCCCGACAGCGGACTGGCAATCAAAAAAATCAGCGCCGACCGGCAATCAAAAAGATACAGCCGTGCCAGCCAGCTGCTGCTTGAACAAAATGAGTTGGAGAAGAAATACTTTACGCCGGCTAAAACAGTTTCCCATAACGAAGATAAAGGACGTATTGTTCTGATCAATCACTTGAAGAATGCCGGTGTTGGTGCATCCATTGCCAGCGGCTACAAATGGTGCAAAGACCACAACATTGACTGTACCGCAGTGATGGCGGGCGACGGACAAATGGACCCCGATGAACTCGAAAGCATCTGCGCACCGGTGATTCGCGAAAATATTGATTACGTGAAAGGAAACCGGCTGATACACCGCAGCTCATGGCTGGCCATTCCCAAAACCAGGTATTTCGGGAATTCCATACTTTCAATACTTACAAAAGTTGCCTCAGGGTACTGGCATGTTTCCGATACTCAAACCGGCTATACTGCCATCTCAAACAAAGCGCTGAATTCAATACCGCTTTACAAAATTTACCGCAAATACGGCATGCCGAATGATATGCTGGTTAAGCTGAATATTGCCTTCTGTACCGTAAAAGAAGTTGAGATAAAGCCTATTTATTTCGTCGGCGAAAAATCAAAAATGAAAGTGTGGAAAGTAATACCGACCATTTCGGGGCTGCTTTTCCGTTCTTTTTTCAAACGGCTTTGGATAAAATATCTGTTTCGCGATTTTCACCCACTGTTTTTATTGTATCATATCTCTTTTGTTTTGGGCATACTTGCCGTTCCATTCGGAATAAAGTTGCTGAGGCTTGTTATTAACGGACAACCTGCGAATCCTATCACCATACTGGCATTTGTATTTCTGGCTATCAGCGGGCTGCAATCGCTGTTGTTTGCCATGTGGATGGACATTCAGGACAATGAACGGCTTTATAAGAACTGACAATATTTCTCCCTTGAATATATTAGTTATAAGCAGCACTTTTCCTACAAATAATACCGATCCGGTTGGTGGGTTTGTATTGGACTTCTGCCTGAAGCTGTCGGAGCAGCACCGCGTGACAGTACTGACGCAAAAGCGCGCAGAAACGTATGCTGTTGACTCAAAGATTAATCTTGTAACATTTTTGTGGAGTGGTTCTCAGCAGCCCCTTTCAGACTTAAAATTCTATAATCCGATTCACTTTTTTCATACGCTGAGCCTGTTTAAAAATGCGCGTACCGCGCTGAAAGACCTTACGAATAATCAAACGTTTGATCATTGTTTTGCATTGTGGGCAATACCTTCAGGAATTGCCGCCAAGTATATTTTCGAAAAAAAGAACATCCCCTACTCTGTTTGGTGTCTGGGCTCCGATATCTGGAAACATAAGAATAACTTCTTCACAAAATCATTGCTGCGGAAGATACTTGTCAATGCACAACAGGTATACGGCGATGGTTTTAAATTTTGTGAAGAGATTGAAGCCTTCAGTAAAAAGTCATGTTTATTTTTGCCAAGTGCCCGGAACATTGATAAAACCGCCGTAACAGTGGTTTCGGAGTCACGGAAAAAATTTGTGTTTGTGGGGCGTTACCATATAAACAAAGGTCCGGATGTATTGATACAGGCTATTTCCAGACTTCCTGATGCGGTAATGGACAATGCCGTTTTTCATTTTTACGGGCTCGGCAGCATGAAAACCGCGCTTCAGGAAATGGTAAGTGACGCAAGACTTACAAATGTTGAAATACATGATGTGCTTGATACGAATGAATTATTCAGCGTTGTTTCAAATGCACATTTTTTAATCATTCCGAGCCGTATCGACAGCATTCCGGTAATACTGTCTGATACGCTGCAATGCGGCACACCCTTAATAGGAGCCAATGTGGGCGATCTGGGTGATGTAATTACAAAGTATGGCATAGGTTACACCTTTGAAAAAGAAAACAGTGAAGAACTGTGCGCTAAAATAGTATTGGCATTTAATGATTTAAAATCGGCTTATACTGAGCCCATTCAGCAGGCATTAACACTATTTTCGGTTGAAAATGCCGTTCATGAATTCATTCGGAATATTCAAAAACAAAAGCAGTTGTAGATGAATACAGAACAGGAAACCAACAGGCTTTTGTGGGAACAGCGAAGTTCGGAGCATCAGAATCATCCGAAAGGCGTTTTATTCAAACGGTTTCCTGATTCGCTTAATATGCATATTCATCGTGCACAGACGGATTTTATTCTTGATAACATCAATGATAATCCGGACCAAAGAATACTGGATGCCGGCTGCGGTTATGGCCGGATATCTTTGGAAATTCTGAAAAAGTTTCCAAAGGCAGATGTCTGCGGCATGGATGTGAGCAGTAATTATGTTGCCTTATACACTGCCAATACGGGCAAACCTGCATTTACCGGAAATCTTGGTGCCCTGCCCGAAAACACGGGCAAATTTGATATCATCATTTGCGCTGCCGTACTTATGTATGTTCCGGCACCGGAGCTGGAAACAACATTGTGCAGGTTATTCAAACACCTGACCGAAAACGGAAGCATCATTTTTATTGAACCTTTGAAATCGGGAAAAATTGTTTCTTCAGGATTTGGTCTGCTGAATCTTTTTTCAAAACAAAAAAGCACCACCGCAGGAAATTGCTTCTCCGCAAGGGCTTTGAAAAAAATGATTGTACAATGCGGCGGTGTAATCGTCAACGAAAGAAGAATGCCGGTAACCACCGGATGCATAATTCCGCTGTATATTCTGGCACGGATATTCAGGCGTATGCAATTAGTTTATAGATTTACGAATGCATTAGATTCAGTTTTCGCGAAATGCAGACTTCCGTCACTGCACGTGTTTCTGCGGGTTGAAAAATCAAAGCAAACCGGTCTATGAAAAAAGATACGCTGTTAAAAATCGCGAAATACACAGTCATACTGCTGATTTTCTTTTTCATCATCCGATATCTGTACCTGAATTTTAACAACATTAATCTTCGTGAAATCAGCTTTAATTCAGGATTTCTGCTGCTTTCAGTACTGGTGTATTTTGTTCATTTATTATTTAATGCGCTCATCTGGCACATCATCACCATTCAGAACCATTGTGCCATCAATGTTTTTGAGGCCATCAAACTCAGGATATATGCCGATTTCGGAAAATACATCCCGGGAAAAGTGTTTTCATACGGCATATTATTATTCAGTTACGAGAAAAAAAATATTCCTAAAAAAAATATAGCCGCATGCTCGGTTCAGGAATTCATTCTTTCAACGCTTGCCGCGATTATCATTGCTCTTGCATCCATATTTTTCTCCGGTATAAAAGAACTGGTTCCTTACAAATATTTATTCCTCGGGCTGGCTGCCGGCTGTTTTGTGTTCGTGTATCCGCCGGTACTTCAGTTTATCATGAATGTGTTTTTCAGAATATTTAAAAAAGAAAAGATACTCCTGACGATATCGTTTGGCCGTGTTCTCATAACGTTGTTGTTGTTTATATGTACGTGGCTGATTTTTGGCTGGGCTTTTTATTTTTTCATTAATTCTTTTTACGCGCTTTCGGTTGAGCATTATTTTTTCATCACAGGAGCATTTGCAATAGCAGGCATCATAGGGTTTGTATCTGTTTTTGCACCTGCCGGACTGGGAGTGCGTGAGGGAGTACTGATATTTACATTATCACTGGTACTCACAACAGCCATGTCGTCACTCATATCGCTGATATCGCGCTTATGGATGACCTTATCGGAGATTCTGCTGTTACTGATTGTGTTTGCGCTCGACCTTATTTTCAGGAAGCGGAAGCTGCCCGGTGGTTGATTGTCCCGGAGCTCAATTACTTTTTTTTAGCTTGTTTCTTTCAGACGTTGCCCATGCCAGATTATTCTTCGCAAGTTCGTAGTCCGGTTTGAGCTTGAGAGCCTTTTCGCAGGCACGCATACCTTCGTCCCATTTTTTCATGGCATTGTATGCCGAACAGATGTTATTATAGGCTTCTGCATAATCGGGCTTTAGCTTAAGAGCGTCGTTGCAGGCCTGTATGCATTTCTCAAATTCACTCCGGTTATAATAAATCAGGCTGAGGTTGAGATAGCCTTCGGGTGTAGGATTGCTTTTCAGTTCTTCTTCGGCTCTTTCCGCGCTGCCTTTTTTATTCTTGGCCATCTCCAGATATGCCAGAGCGTTCGCATCGCCCGGCAATATTTTAAGCGTTTCCTGTGCTGTTGCCTGAAGATCATCCCAAATCTCCATCTGAGCAAGCAAATCCATAAGCATGTAGCGGCTTTCAAGATGAGCGGGCGACACCTGAAGCGCGGTTTTAAGATTCGCGACAGCCTGGTCGTTCCGTTTCTGATTGCGTAAAAAGCGAGCGTAGTAATAATATCCTTCCGGGCTTCTCTGACCCAGACGAATTGCGTTGAGCAGCCACTGTTCCGCTTCGGCGTTGGCTCCTGTAGCCTCTTTCACAATACCCATGTTGATGTGCAGATACAGCCAGTTGGGCCAAAACTTCAATGCTTTTCTGTAGTTGTATTCGGCATCCGAATAATTGCCTTTTGCCATTAAGGTAAGACCGTAATTCATCAGTGCACGGGGATTTTCAGGGTTCTTCTGAACAATATCGCCCCACAGCGATTCTTCACTGCGCCACACCTTGTTGCGCTGCCATGTAGCGCCTGATTCTGCCACCAATAGAATCAAACAAATGGCAATCAGAGCACGGACCAGATTACGTTCTTTAAAAACGGGTGCGATTTTCAGTACGAAAAGATATAAAACCCACAACACGGCAGGCGCCAGTCCCACATATACATAAAAAAGCCGGTGGCTGTTTGCCGGTTGCGTTAATTCAGCCAGCACAGATGTGGGAATAGAACATATAAAAAACCACAGAATTCCAAAAGATACCGGTCGGTATGTTTCCTTACGGATGCCGGCAATCGCGATAAACAGCATGACCGCCACGAAAACGAGACCGATCCATAGGTTCAGATTTTTCCAGGTGGAAAACACCTCCATTCCGGGATCGGAGCTGAGGTTATTGGGAATAAAAAAGCTTCCGAAATACGTGAATAAGGCATAAGGCTGGGTAATTACATAGCTTAAATACTTAAGCGAAGAATCGGGTGGCGTATCCAAAAAGCCCGTACCCGCCTGTTTTGACACCATTATTTCCACTAAGGCAGAGACGCCAAAAGTGACCAGCAATGCGGGCAACACCCGCACAAACGACTTCCACAAGGCTATAAAATTATTTTTGCCGAGCAGATTATTTTTATCGGGTTTAACTTCAAACAGGTATACATAAACAAACAGCAGTAAGGGGAACATGGCTGCCGACTGTTTGGAAAGAACCCCCAGAATAACCGGTATTGTATAAATCCAGAATTTACGGCATATCCGCGAATACATGTAAAGAAACAGCCCCAATACCACGAAAAACGTAGAAAAAGAATCGGAGCGGGCCGAAATATAATTGATGGTTTCGGCATTCCCCGGATGCAGCATGTAAACGGCAGTCACAAAAAATGCCAGCAGGGCATTCCACTGATGTTTGATGGTTTTGTCGAATATTTTAAGGAACACAAAAAACATGATTATACCCTGAAGCAGAAAAACAATAAACATGGAAAGATGAAAGTAAAACGGGTTCAAACCTCCGCCCAGCTTGTAATCAATGGCTGTAGAAGCGGTAACTATAGGTCTGTAGCCAAGGTTATCGGGCATGGACCCAAAGGTTTTCAGGTCAGTGAAAAAACGGGGGATATTCCCGATGTCGCGGATATAAATATTATTATTTATAGTGTGCGAATCATCGAAATGAAAATCATTTTTAAAATGATTTGAATAGGTGACAATGGTTGCGGCAAGCAAAACAACTGAAAGTGCAAAAAAAACTAATTTCTTTTTATCCATCCGACAGATTTTTTTTATTGCAGGGTAAAATTAGAAAATATTACCAATAAAGCAAAAGCCGCTTTTCATGTTAAATTTTTGTTAGGAAAACAATTCAAAAAATTTCATCGATTATTTGTAATTTCGTAGTACTTTTAGGGTAACCAAAAAATTATATTATAGAGGTTTATACGCTACTCCCGCGAAATTTTTCGCACGATTAATTAATGATGAAATGAAAGTCAAAGATGATATTTCCTTGCATAAGGTTCTGAAAGATTTTTTCGGGTTCAGTTCCTTTAAAGGAAATCAGGAAGCCGTTATTAAAAGTTTACTCAGTGGCCGTGATGCCTTTGTTATTATGCCTACAGGTGGCGGAAAATCATTATGCTATCAGTTACCGGCTCTTATCAGCGAAGGCACTGCCATTATTGTTTCTCCCCTTATCTCACTGATGAAAAATCAGGTTGATGCCATCCGTAATTTCGGTGTTGACAAGGGAATTGCGCATTTTTTAAACTCTTCGCTCTCCAAACAGGAAATTGCCGATGTAAAAGATGATCTGGTAAACAGGAAGACAAAGCTGCTTTATGTGGCACCCGAATCGCTTACAAAAGAAGATAATATTGAGTTTCTGAAAACTATTGAAATTTCTTTTTATGCCATTGACGAAGCTCATTGTATTTCGGAATGGGGACACGATTTCAGACCTGAATACCGCCGCCTTCGCCCGATTATAAAGGCAATTGGTAAGGATGTACCTGTTATTGCTCTTACGGCAACCGCCACACCCAAGGTGCAGTCTGATATTCAGAAGAACCTGAACATGATGGATGCCGATATCTTTAAATCTTCGTTCAACAGACCGAATCTGTATTATGAAGTACGCTCCAAAGGCAAAGATATTGACAAGGATATTATTCGTTTCATCAAACAAAACATGGGCAAATCGGGCATTATTTACTGCCTGAGCCGCAAACGTGTTGAGGAATTTGCAAGCACACTTCAGGTAAACGGCATTCGTGCATTACCTTATCATGCGGGGCTTGAATCGGTTATGCGTGCCGAAACCCAGGATAAATTCCTGATGGAAGAAATTGATGTGATTGTGGCTACCATCGCCTTCGGTATGGGTATAGACAAACCCGACGTGCGCTTTGTGATTCACTACGACATACCCAAAAGTCTGGAAGGCTATTATCAGGAAACGGGACGGGCAGGACGCGACGACGGCGAAGGAAACTGTATTGCCTATTATTCCTACGACGACATTCAAAAACTTGAGAAATTCACCAAGGGCAAGCCGGTAGCTGAACAGGAAATTGCTCGTCAGTTGCTTGTAGAAACGATTGCTTACGCCGAATCTGCCGTATGCCGCCGCACCCAACTGCTCCATTATTTCGGAGAAATATTCCCTGAAGAAAATTGCCAGAACTGCGACAATTGCCTTCATCCTAAGCAAAAATTTGAAGGCAGTGATTATCTGACAACAGTGCTCGAAGCCGTTGTGGAAGTGAAGGAACAATTCAAGGCAGTGCACCTTATCAATATTATTGTCGGCAAAACAACCGCCAATATCAAGGCGTTTAAGCACAACAACCTAAACGTTTTTGCCAAAGGCGCCGATAATGATGAGAAATTCTGGAATGCGGTCATCAGGCAGGCACTCATTCACCGACTGCTGTTAAAAGACATAGAAAATTACGGTATTCTGAAGATTTCTGCCGACGGGAAGAAATTTCTTGAAGAGCCATGGTCGGTTATGCTCACTCATGATCATGACTATGAAAATGCCGATGACGATGATTTTGTTTCATCTTCCGCCAAGGTATCAACCGCCGATATGGCGCTGTTCAGCATGCTCAAAGATTTGCGCAAGCAAATATCCCGAAAGGAGTCGCTACCGCCCTTTGTTATTTTTCAGGATCCATCATTAGAGGACATGTCTATCCATTACCCGGTAAAGATGGACGAACTGATGCAGATAACCGGAGTGGGCGCCGGAAAAGCGCAGAAATACGGCAAACCATTTTTGGAATTCATAGCCAAATATGTGGAGGAAAATGAGATAACACGACCGATGGATATGGTGGTGAAATCTGTGATAAACAAATCGGGACTCAAAGTTGACATTATCCGTAACATTGACCGCAAGGTACCTTTGGAAGATATTGCAGTAACAAAGAGCCTGACAATAAGTGATTTAATCAATGAGTTGGAGCATATTGTCGGTTCCGGGACTAAAATAGACATCAATTATTATATTGACCAATATATTGACCCCTACCACCAGGAAGAAATTTTCGAGTATTTTGGCTGCGCAGAAACGGATTCCGTTGAAGCGGCATTGAAAGAACTCGGAGAACAAGAGTTTACAGAAGAAGAGATACGCCTGATGCGTCTCAAATTCATGTCTGAAGTTGGTAACTAAACGATTGATAACCTAAAGATTAAAATTCTGATGACAGAAGAAATCCAGAATGCACAACAGCCCGAAGCGACTGTGCCCGCGGAGCCAAAGCCATCCGCATGTAAGAATAAAATTTCTAAATGGCTTATTGGCATGAATGCGGTATTGTTGATTGCAGTTGTCGCCATTTTTATTCTCTATTTCAAAAACAATTGTTGTAAAAATGCAGGTTCGGCAAATACCGGTTCGCAGAATGCTAAGTTTGCCTTTATTAATACGGACACTGTATGGAGCCGTTACCAATTCGTGGCAGACGTAAAAACCGAGCTGGCAGAGTATGAAAAGAACCTGCAGTCGCAATACAGCGGTCGCATGTCGGCTTTTGAGAAAGAATACAATGATTATTTGAAAAAGGGAACATCAGGACAGCTTTCACTCGATGAGCAAAAAAAGACCGAAGAAAAACTGGCTAAAAAACAACAGGAACTTACGGCCCTTGATACCGAACTCACGCAGCAGCTCATGGCCGAAAAAGAAAAACGCAACATGGAAGTTCATGATACCATCGTAAGCTATATTGCGCGTTTCAACAAATCAAAGAGTTATACATTCATTTTTGAACGTTCGTATGGCGGGACACTGCTGTATGCCGATCCTTCTCTGGACATCACGGATGAGGTTATGAAAGGTCTGAGTGAAGAGTATGGAAAGATTAAGGAAAACCGCCAGAAACAGCCGCAAGCCAATTAAGCAGCACTTACATCTATGAAAAATAAACTTATTATTCTGCTTTCACTATTCCTTTTTTCGTGCGTATCAACTAAAACAGAGGAGGTAGTAGAGCAGTCATATCCTGACGGATCGCCTAAAATTGTAAAAGTGTATGCCGACAACGGCACAACGCGTGTTCTTATCAAGGAAACGAATTACTACGCCAACCACGCCAAATACATGGAAGGCGGATATCTGAATGATAAACGGGATGGTCTTTGGATATCATGGTATCAGAACGGCAATAAATGGAGTGAAGGCAATTTTAAAAACGGTCTTGACGACGGAAAACGTACCGGCTGGTATGAAAATGGCAAAAAACATTTCGATGGCACCTATAAAGATGGCAAGAAAATCGGAATGTGGAAATTCTACGATGAAAACGGATTGCTGCTGAAAGAGGTAGATTACGATAAAAATCCGGAATAGAAAATCTGTGAATGTGTTTAAAAAAAAATATAATTACACAGAGTACACAAAGATTTCACAGAGAGAATTGTGTTTTTGTCTTTTTTCTGATGTCTAATGTCTTTTTTCTATCCGGTATCCAAGCCCCCACTCTATCAGGTCAGCTTTTGCAAGGTGCGTTTTCAGTGCAACATTCACAAAGATGTGCCTATTGATATGATATTGCAACATCATACGATCGTATACCCAGCCATCACTTTTTTCTTTCTGGTAAACATACGCTCCCACCTGAATTATAAATGATAAGCGTGAGAAGGTGAGTATATGCCCGAATGTGATTCCGGCACGCATCGATTCAAAGGGCAGTTTCGCTGTTATACCGTCGCGGCGCAGCACTTCGCGCAAAGCGTTGTCATAGTAAATATCAAACCCGGCGCTGAGCTTTCGTTTCAGGCTTATCGGTTTATTGAATGTGGTCATGATGCCGTAAGCCGGATATTTATCGCCGCCGGCGCCCCATAATTCGCTCACGCCGCCCCACACAATAACATCCATCTCCCATTTACGCGATAACGGTGGAAGTTCCTGTGTGAATAATTCGGGTTCTTTTTTATTAATCTTATATGTAACTCCTGCACTCAGTGTAGGTATGTTGAGCCCCAGATTGGGTATTTTGAAGGCACCGTTAGACAAATGTGTCAGCGACAGTCCTGCCGCCAATGAAAGTCTTGATGTTGCTTTCCATTTAAGCTCAAACAGCACCTGTGCCATGGCATTTATATGAGACCCGATGGCTATATTTTTATAATTCTCAATACGGTCGAATGGCTTTGATATATAGGCCAGCCCCAGTCCGAACCTGAAGTTGAAGGCAAGCCGTTTGCTTTGTGCCATGGGATAGTTCAGCCATGGGAACAGGCATACCATTTTTCCCAGATAGGGCGAGCCGCCCAGGTCAGAAACCATCAGGCTTATTCCTTTATCAGGATAACGGTACAACTGGTCCCATTTATTCTCACCGGTTCCGCGCAGTCCGGCATTTACCTCAAAAAAGCTGATATGCTGATCGGTAAGATGCACCATATTGCCGTGATGCGGAATGATAATACCATAATGATACTTTCCTTCTAAAACCAGACGGCTAACGATGCTGTTGGGCAGTTGAGCACGAACAAGGGTGCATGCACATACAAGCAATAATAAAATGCAGTGTTTCGTCAGGGATTCCGTTCCGTGAGGATTATAAATCGGTCGTGGCATTATCAATATCTTCCGGTGTGTCTATGGAATGGCTTTCGTGCTCTGTGAATGCGACGTAAATTTTATATCCGTTCTCGAGCCATCGGAGTTGCTCAAGCGACTCGGCCATTTCAAGAGGAGTGGGTTGCAGTTTTGCTATTGCCGTAAGAACTTCCGCACGGTAAGCGTAAATGCCAATATGCTTGTAGAACGTATGATGTACAAGCCAGTCGCCGTTCTGACGACCTCTGATAAATGGAATAGGCTGCCGGGAGAAATACAGTGCCTTGTTGTCAAGCCCAACAACCACTTTCATCACAGAAGTATTCAGCAGGTCGGCTGCATTGCTTATTTTTTTAACCAGAGTAGCAATCTGCACCTCTTTGTTAGAAAAGCATTTCGCCACAAGGTCAATCTGCTCAGGGTTTATAAAGGGTTCGTCGCCCTGAATATTAATGGCGACATCAAACACGCTGCCTTTTGCCGCCAGAATGCTTATAACTTCGTTGCAGCGTTCTGTACCTGTAAGGTGCGATGCCGAGGTCATCATGGCTTTTCCGCCAAATTCCTTTACATGGTTTTCAATCCGCTCATCGTCGGTAGCGACATACAAATCATTCAGCACAGCCGATTGCGATGCCTGCTCATAAACACGCTGTATCATGGTTTTGCCCTGTATCAACGCCAGGGGTTTACCCGGAAAGCGTGTTGAAGCAAATCGAGCGGGAATGATGCCGACAACTTTCATGATAATACTTTTTTATAACAGAAAATGTGAAAACGCAGGATTTAAAAAAGTCCGTACAATTCAGCATTGATTTTATTGATGATTTCTTCCAGGTCGGCCGGATTTTCCTGAAAATTCTTATTGTCCACGTCAAGGATAAGTAATTTCCCGGCTGAATAGGATGAAATCCATGCTTCGTAACGTTCGTTGAGGCGTGTGAGATAATCAATGCGAATGGAATTCTCATAATCCCTTCCGCGTTTCTGAATCTGACGAACAAGCGTTGATACTTCGGCACGCAGGTATATGAGTAAATCGGGAGGTTTGATAAAGGATGCCATCAGTTCAAACAGCGATTTATAGTTTTCGAAATCGCGTGTTGACATCAGCCCCATTGAATGCAGGTTGGACGCAAAAATATAAGCATCTTCGTAAATGGTGCGGTCCTGCACTACGGTTTTCTCACCTTCGCGAATGCGTATAATCTGTCTGAACCGGCTGTTCAGAAAGTACACCTGCAGGTTGAACGACCAGCGCTGCATGTCTTCATAGAAGCTGTGCAGATACGGGTTTGTATCAACGTCTTCATATTGTGCTTCCCACTTAAAGTTTTTCGCCAGCAGGCTGCTGAGCGTGGTTTTTCCGGAGCCGATATTCCCTGCTATCGCTATATGCATAAGGTGTGTTTTTTTTTGATTTGATCGCTCAACTAAAATAAAAAAAATCCTTAGCAAAAGCGGTTAAAAAAAAATATTTTTTCAACGACGGGTATGCCTGAAAATCAGGAGCAAACATTAATTGTTGGTATTCTGAACCCGAAATTTAGCTATTGTGGAAGCGAGCCGAACAGTTTTTTGATGCTCCGGTGGAATTTATGCATGCCGCCGACAGGCTCCGAAAACATAAAAAGGCATTTTTTATAAATCAGGTTAATGCCTGCTTTGGTAGCTTTATCAACAGCAGCGGGTGTTTCAGACATTTGCTGTATCCAGACATTCTTCATTCCACGGGCAATTGCCGCATCCACAAGCGATTCTGTTTTGTCCTTTTTGGTAATGATAGCAAGGCTTTCTACTCCTGCCGGAAGTGATGCCACGTCGCGGTAGCATTTCACGCCCGCAATCTCATCGGTATTCGGGTTGATGGGATAAACCGTAAATCCTTTTTTCTGAAGTTCAAGAAATACGGCATTCGGGAATTTTTTAGGATTTCTGGAAACACCTGCAATAGCGAGGGTTTTACTTTCAAAAAAACGGTCGATGTTTGCTTTTGTAATCATGATGAAATGGTTTAATGCTTCTTGTTATTGTTTCCGTAAAAATAAACAATTATTTATCAATTATACCTGCTCCCTTCGGTACAATTGCGACACATTTCCACTGATTTTCTATTACTGAAAATGCGTTTGCGGAATGCCCGGTATGACGGATTTTTCCAGATATCAAACAGATTGCTTTCTATAATATTTCCCATGGTATGCGCCGCATCTTTATCATAGCAGCAGGGAGCTACATCGCCGTTTTGGCAGATAACGGGGGCGCTCCACATTCTGAAGCAACGGTTTGGAAGATTGTTTTTTGCAATCAGAACGCCCTCCGGATTTTTTCTGTAACGGCTGTAGCGCTCGTCAGATGGCACGGTCACAACAGGAGCTTCGGTGTTCAGCACCTGCATTGTTTTCAGTTCAAGTTTGTCGGCACCCAGTTCTTTTGCAAGCTGTTGTATCAAGGCAAGCTGATGCTGATTTTTTTCGCTGACAAGAAACTGCAATACAATAAAAGGCGTTAGTGATTTTTCACTATTCCGGCAGGCCGTCAATCGTTTAATACCCTCAACAACTTTATTAAAATCGCCGCCACGGCGATAATCCGTATATGTATCAGCATCGGCACCGTCTAATGAAACTATGAGCCTGTCAATTCCGGAATGTACCGTTGAACGAATGTTTTCGTCATTCAGGAAATGCCCGTTGGTGGAAACCGCGATGTACATTTTTCGTTTTTTCGCGCCAAGCACAAAATTGAAAAAAGAAGGATTCATATACGGTTCACCCTGAAAATAAAGGTTCAGATAAAATGTTTCTTGAGGAATTGCAGCCAGAGCGCTCTCAAAAACATGCGGACTCATCATCCCCTGCGGTCTGGTAAATCCGCCGGTTCCCGTGATGCACTCGGAGCAACGCAGGTTGCACACATTGGCCGGTTCAATACTAATGAACGAAGGTTTTCCGGCATGTACAGGTGTTCCGAACATTACGGAAAACCCATAGCTCAGGCGCAGCACAATATAATTCCACACCCGTTTCAGGGTGAGGATTTTTATGAGGTTACGAGCGTCGCGAAAGGCTGTGACAGGCATGAATTATGAATAAATCAGATTTTTGCTGTCAGTTTTTTTACGAATCGTGAAGAACTGAAAAACTCTTTAAGAATGATGCGGATAAACGTATAGGCAGGTATGGCAAGTATCATTCCTGTGATTCCCGCGGCACTGCCGGCTATCATGATTACCAGAAAAATTTCCAGTGGGTGCGTTTTCACACTCTTTGAATAAATAGTCGGTTGAATCAGCATGGCATCGGTGAGGTTGATTACTACAAGTATTCCGCAAATTTTCAGAATCATCGGGGCAAGCACCGTGTTCAAATCAGCATCAATATTCCCGGTAACGGCAAGCATAATGGCAATTCCGGCGCCAATCATCGGACCCACGTACGGAATAATATTCATCATCCCGGCAAGTATGCCGATCATCAGCGCATTTTTAAGCCCGATTCCCCACATACCCAGGGCTATCAAAGACATCACGATGGCGAGGTCTAAAAGCATGCCGATAAAATACCGCGACAGCAAACGAATGCTTTTAATGTAAACATGCTTCACTTCCGATTGCATTTCAACTTTTGTCACCAGCATAATACCGCTTAAAAGCATATTATTTTGTTTCAGGAAAAAGAAGGTAATGAATGCAATTGCAAAAAAGGCAACAAAAATATTACCGACCAGGCCAATGATTGTATTTATTATATCGGGGATGCTGAGGTTGTGTACGAAGGAAAAAAGTTTGTCAGAAACAATTGTTTCAACATCCTGATCGGGTGTAATAACCTGATATTTAAGAAGCAGCTGTTGCAGTTTTTCAAGTGGTTCTCTGAAGCTGTTCAGGAATGTTTCGGAATCGATATTGGAAATAATACTGGCCTGATTCAGCAGCATTGGCAAAAGCAGTGTGAGAATGCCTGCAATAAATGCAAAAATAATGAGCAGTGTAAGCAGCGCACTGAGGCTGTGCGGAAAGCGGAAACGGCCTATTTTTATTTTATCAAACAAGGCTACAAGCGGACGTCCGATTATGGAAAGCACCGTGGAAACGGCAATATAAATGATGATGTTTGAAAAATACCATGCAAGGAACCCGAACAACAGTACCAGCACGGCAATAATAATCCAGCTTTTCTTTTTTGTCATCACAGTATGGCGGTATTAATATCCACAAATATAGAAAAACACAACGAGAAATGCATTCTATCTTTTGCCAAGCGCTTCCAGTGCTTTTTGAAATATTTTATCGACAGGCAGTATCACCGGATAGAATGCCGCATCATCAAAAATATTCCGTCCGATGGCACCTTTGAGTTGTGCGCGTATCAGCTTATCCGATTGCTGCTGCCCCGGCGTATCATTCTTTATGCCGGCCTTTTCCGCAAAAACAGTAAACTCGTCCATAATCGTTTGATTGATGGAGAATAGCGTGATAAAGTTCTTTGCACTTCCGTAAGCACGCAACATGCGACGGTTCTTATCGGCATATTCCCATCCAAACTGTGCTATGAGCCCTTTGCTCATTATTTTCTTATAATAGTCGCTGTAGTCCTCAGATTTCATAGAAACATAAATATCGGGCATAATGCCACCACCACCGTAAACGATACGGCCATTTTTAGTTTTGTACTTCACGGTATCCACAAAATTCAGGCTGTCCATGGCATCATCGTCGAGCACGCGCTTGTAAAAATCATTGTAATATTCTTCAATGCCTTTGTTGTAAGGTTTCTGTATGCATCGTTTTGAGGGAGTATGATAGCGGGCCACGGTAAGCCTAATAGCCGAACCATCTGCCAGCGGGGTTTGTTCCTGCACCAGCCCTTTCCCGAAAGAACGCCGTCCGATAATCAATCCGCGGTCGTTATCCTGAATGGCGCCTGCAACAATTTCACTTGCCGATGCGGACCATTCGTCGATAAGAACCACCATCTTGTTTTTTTCAAAGAGCCCTTCTTTGGTTGCAAAATATTCTTTCTTTTTGCGATGAAAACCTTCTGTATAAACAATAAGATTCCCCTGTTCTAAAAATTCATCGGCAATTTTTATGGATGCATCAAAGTAGCCGCCACCATTGCCCCGCAAATCTAAAATCAGCGATTGCATACCCATGCTTTCGAGTTTCATCAGTGCGTTCATTACTTCTTCATAGGTAGTTGCAGAGAATTTACTGAGCTTGATATATCCGGTTCCGGGAGCTGCCATATAGGCAATATCCACAGAATTTGTGGGTATCACACCACGAACAATTTTAAAACTCAACAGGTCATTATTGCCTTTGCGGTAAACTCCGATTGTTACTTCGGTGCCCCGTTTACCCTTGAGCTTTTTCATAACATCCTCGTCTTTAATTTTTATGCCGCAAACGGTCTTGTTATCAATTTTCACAATACGGTCGCCGCCCATCACACCCTCTTTTTCCGATGGTCCGCCGGGAACGGTGTTTATAACGGTAATACTGTCTCTTATTAACCTAAACTGCACGCCAATGCCGTCGAAGTTGCCTTGTAACGGGTCGTTCACATCATCGAACTCCGATTTCGGGATATAGACCGAATGCGGATCAAGCCCCTGCAGCATGCCCGAAATGGCCTTATCGGTGAGGCTGTCTTTATCAACATTGTCAACGTAATCATTCTCGATGTAATTGATTACATCATTAATCTTGTCGTAGCGCGATGGTGCTGCTGAAAAAATGCCGCTATCACCGCCAATGGCGGGAATTAATTTTGCCCCGATAAAAATGCCTGTAACCACAGCCAAAGCAAACCAGATAGGCAGATAGATATAAGCTCTGTTTTTCATATAGTTTCAGATAGAGATGACAAATGTACGCAGAAGTTGGAAATTAGAAAGCAGACTTAATTAGATGACAGACTTAAGACATAAGAAAAAAGACAAACAAAAAAATAATTTGCTTATCGGTCTTCGTCAATAATCTAAAATCTATTTTTGAATCCAGCTGAGGATGCGTTCACTGAGCGGGCTTTCAGCAGATAATGCAACATCTGCCCACTGCCCGTTTTCGTCAATCATGAACTTCTGAAAGTTCCATTTCACTTTGGCATCAGCCACGCCGTTCAGCTCTTTTTGGGTGAGCCATTCATAAATGGGATGTATATTTTTCCCTTTGACCGAAATTTTTGAAAACATCGGGAAGGTGACGCCGTATTTGAGGGAGCAGAACTGTGCTATTTGCTCGTCGCTGCCGGGCTCCTGCCACAGAAAATTATTGGCAGGAAAACCGATGATAACAAATTTATCGCCGCCGTATTTTTTATAAAGTTCTTCGAGTTGTGCGTATTGTGGCGTAAATCCGCATTTAGATGCCACATTCACTACCAGAATTTTTTTGCCTTTGAGCTGCGCCATGGCGAATTCTTTCCCGTCGATGGTGGTTGCGCTGAAATCGTGAAATGTTTTCATAGACTTACATATTGAATACAAAGGTAGTCCACAAAACAGCATTTTATGGTAACAATCATACTGATTTTGGGCATGAAGCGCTTAGAATGACATAATCAGTCTTTGTTTTCGAGGAATTGATGCAGCACAATGAGCAGCCAGAGCCTGTTATACAGGTGTTCGTGACCTTTTTCGTTATACAGGCGTTTCAGCTCATGAACGGCAGAAACGTTAATAACACCATGTTTTTTAATGATGTCGTCTGAAAGAAATTCATCCTGTAAATATTTCAGCTCGCCACCAAGCCAGCGCGACAACGGTATAGAGAAACCCCATTTGGGACGGGCAAACAATGCTGCAGGCAGAAAATCGTACAATACCTGTTTGAGCAGGTATTTCATGGTGCCGTTGAGGTATTTCAAATCATGCGAAAGGTTGAGCGCAAATTCAACAATTCTGTAATCAAGCAATGGAACGCGTGTTTCAAGCGAATATTTCATGGTGGCGCGATCCACTTTTACCAGAAGGTCATCTTTAAGATAATGGTGAATGTCAAAAAGCGCCTGAGCTTCAGGTGCTGAAAGGGTGCGGTTCAATCCACTGAAATTCTCATGCAGCGTAAACGGACAGACAAATCCGGGTTCCAGAATATTTTGTATTTCGGAACGGGTGAACATATTTTGTTCCTGAGAAAAAACATGGCTTTTCAGTGTTTCAAAAGAAGGATACTGAAGGACTTTTGCAGCACGGCGGTAACGGTCGTCACGCAACGACATTACCGCTGCCAGAGGCTTACGGAATGTTTTATACAGCGGACTGCTGAGGCGTTCGGCCCAGCGATAGGCGCCATAACCCGAAAAAAGTTCATCGCCGCCATCGCCCGAAAGTGTCATGGTTACATGCTGCCGGGCAAGCTTAGATACAAGCATGGTTGGAACCGCCGATGAGTCGGCATACGGCTCATCATACACCGAATACAATTCAGGAATAAGCTCCATCGCATCTTTTTCAGACACCGTAAATTCGTGATGTTTTGTACCCAGATGCTCCGCAACTTTTCGGGCATAACCCGATTCATCGTATTTTGATTCGCCGAAGCCTATTGAAAAGGTATTGAGCGGTGCTGATGAAACGCTTTGTGCGGCTGCCGTAACAACACTCGAATCAATGCCTCCGCTTAAAAATGTTCCGTAAGGAACATCACTGATAAGACGGTATTTTGCCGAAGAAACAATAAGGTTATGGAGCATTTCCTTGGCCTGAACTTCGTCCGTGATTATCTCCTTTTTTATCTTATCATCAGGATTCCAGAAATTCTCGATTTTCAAGCCCTCACCACTCATCACACCATAACTGCCTGAAGGAAATTTGGAGATGCTGCTGTAAATACTGTCAGGTCCCGGAATGTAGCCCAGATGCAGGAATTCATTAATGGCTCTTTTGTTGATGTTCAACGATTGCTTCACGTAAGGCAGTTGCACCAAGGCTTTCAGCTCCGATGCGAAAGCAAAATTATTTCCGTCGAGAAAATAATAAATCGGCTTGATGCCCATCCTGTCGCGAAAAACGTGCAGATTTTTTTCTTTCCTGTCGTAGATGGCAATGGCAAACATGCCGTTCATTTTATGAACGAACTGCGGTCCCCATTCAATAAATGCTTCAAGTATAACTTCAGTATCTGAAGTGGTTTTTAATTGCAATGAAGGCCTTGACGCGCGGAGATCGGGAACAATCTCCATATAATTATAAATCTCGCCGTTGAACACCATGGCATAACGCTCATCATGCGAAAGCATCGGCTGATTGGCTGACGCAGAAAGGTCAATAATACTCAGCCTGCGATGTCCGAGCCCCACGGGCCCTTCCATGAAATAGCCTGCGGCATCGGGTCCGCGATGCGCAATAACATCGGTCATACGATGAAGACCGTCTTCATTGAATTTCCCGGAAGGTGAATAAAAGCCTGTTATTCCACACATGATTGTTGATTTGCTTCTGCAAATTTAATATTATTCATGAATGATATCCCGAAGCGCCTCTTCCAGCTTTCGATATTTGAACTTAAAGCCGCATTCTATAAGGTGTTCGGGCAGTACTTTCTGACCTTCGGTAAGCGCAATCGAGCCACCGCCATAAAGCAATCTCAGCACCCATGCGGGCAGAGGAACAAGCGCCGGGCGGTGCATGGCATGTGCCAGAGCCTTTGTAAATCCTCGATTGTCGGTTGGTTCGGGGGCTGCCAGATTAAAAATACCCTTTTCATTATTCTCAATAAGGAAGGTAAATGCCGCCACAACATCATGGATGTGACACCACGAAAAGCCCTGTTTACCGCTGCTGATGCGGCCTCCGAATCCAAAGCGGAAGGGCGTCATCATTTTTTTCAAGGCACCGCCATTATTACCAAGCACAACAGAAATCCTGAAAATGGCAATGCGCCCGGCCGATGTGGCCGCCAGGGCTTCTTTTTCCCAGGCCATGCAGAGTTCGGCAAGAAAATTTTTCGCGAACACGGCATTATTTTCAGTCTGTAAAACCTCGTCGGCATATATGCCCACCGCCGAAGTTGAAATGAATAATTGGGGCGGCACGGTGCTTTTGTTTACCGCGGCAGCCAACCGGCGGGTTGTGAGAATACGGCTGTCCCACATTTCCTGCCTGTGGTGTTTTGTCCATCGTTTGATGATAGGTGCACCGGCCAGATTTATAAGCACATCGCAGCCCGAAATACGGATGGCGAGCGCTTCATGATTCAGCAGCAGGTCGGCACGCGATAGGTTTTCAACGTTCCAGTTGCGCAATCTGAATTCTTCCGTGAGTTTTGAGCCGATGAAGCCGTTACCGCCGCATATCAGTATTTTCATAAACTAATTTTCTTGTTTTTTCAATATTCCAAAGGTAGAAAAATATCGATGCAAACAGTCATACGGAAAAGGCAGCTTTTTCAATAAACGTTCCGCTTAACAAAGTAATTATTTTTTCCAGCACATCTGATTGAAGATTATATTTGTATGTTCAAAAATAAATCGTAATGAATCAGCCAGCACAATTTCAGCCGCAGCAGTCACCTCAAATGCAGGCACAACAGCCGTCTCCAAAAAAGAAGCGCCGGAGAGGTCTCAAAATATTTTTATGGCTGTTTTTTATCACCATAATTGCCATTGGCAGCTTTGTCGCGTGGATTTGGTTCAGCGAAAGCGGCAAACGCAACGCGCTGAGCGTAATTCCCAACGATGCCATTTTTGTAATTGAAACATCAAACCTCACCAAAGGCTGGTCAACACTCAGCGAGAGCGCTATGTGGAAACATCTGATGGGCAACCCGAAGTTTGACGACATCAATCAGAGCGCCCTCAGCCTCGACTCGCTGATTAAAGGTAACGAGACCATGGACATGCTCTTTACCGACCGTCAGCTGGTTATTTCGGCACACATGATTTCAGCGACAGACTATGACTTTTTGTTTGCCGTTGACCTTACCAAAGGTTCTAAAATTGCCTTCATCAAAAACTATATAAAGGAAATTATGGGCTACTATGATTTCGCGATGGGCAAAAAGGATTATCTGGGATACGAAATAATTACGCTTACCAGCACCATCACCGGAGAAGTGCTCTATATCTCGTTTATTGAAAATGTGCTGGTGTGCAGCTATTCCGAACAAATTATTGATAAATCAATCGCGCAGAAAGATAAACCATACTGGCTCGATGATCCCTATGTAAAAAGGGCTACCGTCGATTTAAAAAAAGATAAATTATTCAATTTTTATCTGAATTTCAGCCAGATTGGAAATTACCTGCGCTGCTTCCTCTCAGAACCGGGCGACATTGTAAAATCGCTGAACGACAATCTGCGCATTGCCGCATTAAATATGACTCTCGAGAACGAACGCCTGACACTGAGCGGCTTTCTGAATGTTAACGACAGCCTTCCCTCCTACTTTCGGGCACTGAGTCAGATTAAACCCGGGAAACTCGGTGCCTACGATATTGTAAGCGACCGAGCAGCACTGTATGTTGCGATGAATTTTGAACAAAGCGGAGAGTTCTTCAGTAAATTAAAAGAAACCTTCGCAACGGATGATACGGCGCATTTTCAGGATTATGATAAAAGCATAAAAAAGGTGGAGAAATTTCTGAAAGTGAATCTCGACGAGGATTTCTTCAGCTGGATTGGCAATGAAATTTCGTTTGTAAAAATGCAGCCAACAGCCAATGCAGGCGAAAATGATGCAATCGCCATTGTCCATGCCAGTGATATGGACGCCGCCAAAGCAGGCCTCGACCACATCATGAAACAGGTGAAAAAGAAATCGTGGGGCGCTTTCAAATTCGACGACAAAGACTATAAAAATTTCACCATCCGCTACCTGCAGTACGGCGGATTTCTCAAACTCTTTTTCGGAAGTCTCTTTAAAAAATTCGATAAACCCTATTTTACGTACATCGACGACTATGTTGTTTTCAGCAATTCACCGTCCTCGCTGATGGATTTTATTGATGATTATTCGGCAGGGAAAACGCTCTCTCACAACAAGGAATTCATGGCCATGAAAGATGGCTTTGAAGCCCGTTCGAGCGTGTTTGCCTATATCCAGATGCCCAAGATTTATTCGCACCTGTATTACTACAGCAAGAACGAAAAACGTAAAGGTATTAAAGACAATAAAGAAATTATTCTGGGCTTTACGCGGATAGGCTTTCAGATGGTATCGCAGGATAAAATGTTCAGAACACAGCTCTCGGCCGAATTCAATCAGGATGCTCTGTACGATGCCGAACTTGAAAGCATTGAATCGGCTGCAGAAGAATTGTATCTCACCGAAATTGATTCAGGACGATTTAAGCCCGAATTGCGCGAATCACAGCTATTGGTAAATGGTCCTGCAAAAGTTTATTACGCCGACAGCACCACGGTGAAAGCTGAAGGACGTGTGGCAGACGGCAATCTCACCGGACTGTGGCGAAGCTATTTTGAAAGCGGCAAAATTATGAGTGCCGTAAATTATGAAGAAGGAAAAGCGACCGGCATCGGACTTTTCTATTTTGACGCCGACAAACAGATTACGCGTGCAGAGGTAACTTTTGAAGAAGACCTCATTACAGGCACCTACCGTGAGTTTTATGAGAACGGACAGCGCAAGGCCATGATAGAATTCAGCGACGGC
Source organism: Bacteroidota bacterium (assembly GCA_037133915.1). Classification (NCBI taxonomy): domain Bacteria; kingdom Pseudomonadati; phylum Bacteroidota; species Bacteroidota bacterium. The sequence goes on along the minus strand of JBAXND010000002.1, from coordinate 165,906 downwards.
ATGCCCGACGGCAGTGCCGAATTTTATTACGACAGCGGCATACTCAAGATATCAGGGCAATACCGTAAAGGTGTGAAATCAGGCAAATGGAAACATTATACCGAAACCGGCGAACTCATTGATAAAGAGAAATGGAAAAAAGGGCAGAAGAAAAATAGTGAACAATGAAAAATGAATAATAGAAGAGTGCCTGTCCGCCGTTGGCGGAAAGAGAATATTAATAGTTTAATTGTTGTAATTACATATTAAACCTAAGCAGCCAAAAAAAACCGCCTCCGGAATTCAGAGGCGGTTTTTTATTTCATTTTAGTACATTTTAGCACTTACTACTAAATACTATTTACTAACGACTGTATTCTACATTTTGGTTGCCAGAACAGCCGCTTTCTTATAATGCTTTACATCGCCTTTTAGATCGAACACTTCAAAGTAAACGATATAAATGCCAATCGTGCCTTTGAGGTTATCTTCGGTAATCCCGTCCCACGAAAACACACCTTCGGCGGCCAGCAGTTCGTTATGTATGAGCTTGCGGACAAGGCGTCCTTTTTCATCATAAATCGTGATATTGGCAACATAGCCGGGCTCACCAAATTTATACGCAATATTCAGTACATCATTGTAACCGTCGCCATCAGGAGAAAAGATATCGGGTGAAAGGGTGATGGCGCCGTCATCGTTCAGCGCTTCCTGGTACTGAGAGTTTTTATATGCCGGCGTTCCGAAGCCTACACTTTTTGCAGCCGAATGCCAGTTGGTTTTATCTGAAGCCGCACGGTCAAAGCTGATACGCTCAAGAGAAACATTATGCAAATCGTTCAGTAACGGAAATTGCATTGATGAGTTGTAATGGAAGTAATCAATAATGGTTCCTGTTTTTGTTGAAAGAACTACGGTTCCCGAATCGCTATTGTATGTAGGCATTGCCATAGCAACAAACTGGTCGGGGTTTGATGTTGTATAATATGACTTAACCACATCGGGGTCGGCTGTCAGGGCAATATAATCACCCGGGAAAAGCAGAAAACCGTCCTGATCTATTGCTTTTACATCTTCAAGTGCAGACAACGCCAGATCGTAGCCGGAAAGATTCAAATCGGCAAGGTCATATACTTTATCACCGCGATTGTATAGTTCCACATAATCTTCACCGCCGGTAACAGGATAATACATTACTTCATTAATCACGATGTTTCCTGAATCAGGAAGATAGGGAACAGCAACTTTTACCGAACTATTTGCTGAGATAATATTTCCTACGCAATCGGTCACGCTGTCTTTCACTGTAACAGTGTAAATAATATCATATTGGAGTAATGACGGAAGTTTAATTGCTACCACTTCATTACCCGGACCATATTGTTTGATAGATACAGGTGTGCCGATGCCGTTATCAACCTCATAGCGACTCAGGTTTTTCAGCGATGTGCTGTCCAGTGATTCGCTAAAATACAGATACACTACATTGCGTTCAAAACGGGTGACACTTGCTCTGAGCAGCCTCGGACGCTCATTATCACGGTTGCTGGCAGCAATGGAATTCACTTTGCCCGGCGTGCCGCCTGCTGGATCAACAGAAGCATTCCAGTTCGAAAATCCGCCACATGGGTTGTTCGCATCAATTTGCTCAAGCGACCAGCCACCGTTCACTTTATTCGCCGGAACCCATGTACTTGAATAATCAACGAAAGAAATTACCTGATTGCCTGTATCAAGCAATGTAAGTAACTCGCCGCTGTTGGTCAGGCTAAGTCCTGAAACCTCAGCAACCGTACCATAAGGTGCAAATGCGGTTGTGCTGCCCGAAGGACCCAAGATAAGATAGCCGCCTGCATCAATGGTTGCATCTGAAATAGCTCTTGCTGTTGTTCCTGTTTTCAATGTCCAGCCAATCAGATTTACAGGAAAAGCGGAACGGTTATAAAGTTCAACATATTCAGTATTCGGAAGACCAACGGGAGGATCCGGGTCGAACATTATTTCGTTTATCTGAACATCAAATTCTTTGGCTGAATATAGCGCGAAAACTTTCGACGGATTCACGGTAATATTACCGGAGCAGTCCATGATGGTATCATTCAGCGTAATCGTGTAAAGCACATTTTGCTGCAATGCATTGGTAAGATAAATAGTGGCCGATTTAAAATCGGGCGACGATACAACAACTGCTGTTGGTGAGCCAATGCCGTTATCAATCGAATAACTTGCCGGATTTGCAATCGTAGTGCTGTCAACGGCTTCACTGAACGTAACTTTAACGCTGAGAGTGGTGAGTGCACCCGCATTGCTCATGATGGGAGCTGTAACATCCGGATTGCTTGCATTTATTGAATTTGTATGACCGGGTGTGCCGCCTGTTGTGCTGACGGAAGCCCTCCAGTTAGAAGCACCGCTGCATGGGTTTAACGGGTCTATCTGTTCAATGGACCATCCGCCGGCGCTTTTAGTATTGTCCTGATACCAAGAGTCGGCGAACGTAATGGTATGTATAAGCTGCCCGTTGTCTTTACGAAGTGTTATTACTGCGCCCGAATTGGTAATTGAGAAACTCGGGAAACTGACGATGGTTCCAAAACCTCCGAACTGTGTTGCAGCAGTATCAGACATCACGAGCAGGAAGCTGTCGGCAGCAATGGTAGCTTCCGGAAATAATAGTGTTGACGAGCCAACGCTGAGTGTCCAGTTTTTAAGCGAGAGGGGAATATTTGTATTATTTTTCAGCTCAATGTATTCAAAATTCGGAAGACCGACAGGAGGATCAGGATCTGCCATAATCTCATTGATAACAACATCAAATGTTTGAGCACTGTACCATGCAAAATTTGAATTTGATGTTACCATCGGATTGGCCGAAAGGTCAGTCACATTCTGGGTTGTAAGTGTGTATGTTGTTGCGGGAACAAAAGGCGTGCTGAACGTAAGGTGAACAAGGGTGCCGTCAATAAGGCTTTTCACTGCTGTTGTGGGATTTCCGATTGTATTTACACTATAGTTGGTAAGTGTTTGGGCACTCGCACCATCTACAATTTCCGAAAAGCGAACATCAAGTTCAGTCGCTGAGGTAGGAGTTACTGTTAATATGGAAGGAGGAGTTACATCCACAATTTCTGCACCGGCATAGAAATCATCAAAATAGAAGGCCGTTTTATTACTTGCAGTATATTTACAATAGACTCCGATTGCGGCCGTCGTATCAAATGTGTTGTCGGTAGCCGTACCGTCTGCAACCAGATTCTGTCCGCCAATTGGATCAGTGAATAACGACCAAAAACCGGCCGCTGTACGCGTTACTTTGATACGGTAATTGCCGGAAGCCCCGGTGAAGATGTTGTGTCCGTGAATTATTTTTTGAACTGTTGTACCTGTTTGTTTACACAGAGAAACACTGTCAATAGCGCCGTCATTATCATCGCCGAACATGATAAAATATCCGTTCAGTGAGCCTTCCAAAAAGGTGTTGTTTGAGATTAGGTAAACTCTGCAATTATTCGTGGTTGACGTATTAAACGCAAGACGCACCCAAAAATCCCACTCATAGTTGTAATTCAACGTGTCAGGGTTATTAACGTACAGGTATGAAATATCCGCTACACTTCCGTTAAGCTGCAACCTGGGTTGCTGACTCCATGAACTATTTGAATAAGTTGACATCTGAAACTGAGTAACGTCGCCGTTCCAGGCAGGATTAGCAGTAAAATTGCCATCAGAGAAATTATCAATTATCTGAGCATTAGCAAATAATGGTAGTAACGCGACTAACAAGAATAACTTTTTCATTTTTATTGGTTTTCTATAATGTGCGAAAATAGGAAAAAATACGATTAGGGGCACAAAAAAACCATCCTGCAAGGGCAGAATGGTTCAATAATATTTTGAGATTATTATCGCAACACAGTTACCGTACCATGCATATCCTTGGTTTCGATTCCGTTTCCGTGATTGCCATAATTGATAGTGAATACCCAGTAATATACTCCGTCAGCATTATTCTCGCCATTCCATTCGTTATGATAATTAGACGATTCAAATACTTTTTTACCCCAACGGTTGTAAATTACCATGGTACTGTTCGGATAAAATTCCACATTGGGAATTTTAAGATATTCGTTCTGTAAGTCACCATTTGGTGTAATAATATTCGGGATGGTAAGATCACAGGGTTCTACCGTGAGCATCATAGTATCTGCCACCGTTATACAACCGGTAACCTGACAAACTACCGGGTACACCTTATTCGGATCAAGCCAGGTAAGCACAATAAACGGATCGGTTGAAGCATACGGCTGCCCGTCAAGTGTCCAAGCGTAGGCGTAATCATACCCACTCAGATAGTTATTCGGATCTGTCACTTTTATTTCGATAGAATGATGTCTGCATATGGTTGAATCAGGTCCGAGTGAGATGTCGGGTATCGGGAAATAGGTAATGTTTACATCATCCGTTACCTCGCATCCAAAACCGAATTGCTCTGCAACAGTTACCGAATAATTACCGCTTTGATTAACCGTGTAAGTTTGATTCGTTGCGCTCGCAGGCAGTCCGTTTACCGCCCAGTGGTATTGGAAACCCGGATTCTGAGCATTCAACAGTACCGGCAGCGTAGTAGTGCATTGGTCGGGACCGAGGTCAACTGATGGTAGAGCGAGCACTCCTATATAAACCGTATCCGCCCCTGTACACGTCAAGGTATTGGCCATATTATAATTTTCAACCGTTACCGAATAATAGCCGGTGGTAGTGACGGGAATCGTTTGCGTTGCCAATCCGTTTGCCCAGGCATAATGATCGCCGGGACCGGCATCAAGGGTATAAACCATATTATTACCGCAAAGTGTAGTATCGTGCCCAAGATCTACTTGAGGAGTCTGCACTACCTGTAAGCTCAGAGTGGTATCATACGAACAGCCAAAAATATCATACAGCGTAACCGTGTACTGATAAGTTCCGCCCGAATCGGGAATAATCATCAATGTGGTATCGTTGATAAGGTGTATGAAAGAACCTGACCATACTACAGTATCAATAGGAACGCTATAGCTCCAGCCCACCGGCAACAGTGATGGGTCAAGATTCAGTTCCCACCAGAAAATATATCCGTTGTCTACGCCAAAGTCGTCACAAATCTGAATATTCCAGGTACCGTTGAGCGGACAGCCAATCAGGCCGCTGAAAGGATTGCTGGGCGCCAGATAATTGTTGTTAGCAACTGTATTTGTAGAATCAATGGGACTTGTACCTGATTGAAGAGAAACAAGCGTGCCATGTGTGGGATAAATTTCCGACCAGCAATAGGTCCAGCCAATTCCGGCGGGGTTATAAGCTGCGTTGCAAGGGTATGTTGTGTTATCATACGTGCCGTGGTTGACGCCACCATAAGGTTCACCAAGGAATGCGCCGCCACCATGATCGTTCGGGTCAAGCTGAACACTTTGCCCGTTCGGACAAATAATTGTAAAGCCAAGGTCGCCGGCATAACTGTGTTCCATATTAACACAGATGGACATAATGTCTGATGAAGCTTGTATAGTGCTGTTCTGTGCAAAGGCAGTAAAAGTAACATAGGTGTTGTAGCACTGAACGGAACAGTTTGGACCGTCGGGAATGAACATAGTACTGTCAAATAACTGACTGGCCGATTGCTGTGAAGTAATCGGCTCGATTACCACCACTGATGAGGCATTGTAGCCCAGTGTAATGTATGTTGTATCCAGTGACGAACAAAGATCGGGAATCGGATTAATATGTCCATACGGATTCGCTGAAACCCTGACTCTCGCACCAAGATAATTGGCACTGGTACATCCGCGAACATCTATAACAGTTAAGGAAACATCATAGCCGCGCACCACGCTGTAAAGATGGCTGATCACTCGTCCGGTATCTATAGTGCCGTCGCCAAAGTCCCAGATATACATTGATGTTGCACTGTCCTGATCATATAAAATACCATCTTGCGGAAACGCACCCGGACCCGCACCCATCCCCGCAAACGTAATCCAGTCACCAAAACAGATATCGATGTAATTACTGTCGTTGGGTGTTGGAACGGTTTCTACGGTATCCAGCGCAGCAATTATATCCTGGCATTGCGGAATGCATACAAGTGATGCAAACCACCCGGACGTTTGAATGGCGCCATTGGAAACAAAGCGGAAGGTAAGGTCTCCGGTAAGATTATAAATCGACGCCTTCACAAAGTTAGGCGGAGTAAGGTTGTTATTATATTTGCCCAGAATAGCAGAGGTGATATTCGATCCATCATACACAATCAGGGTATCTCCCGGTTCAATATCAAATAAATTAAAACTCATTTTTATATGAGTGTTTCCGGGGTTGGTCGAATGAAAAGTTATTGTGAAATTCTCATTCGCGCCATAATTTCCTCCGCCACCACCACTATCAAAAAAATCACCAGCACAGGTATTCACTACACCACCCTGACTGATCAGTGTACTGGTGGGTTGAGCAAAAGCAATTGCCGTCGATAATGCAAAGAGAGCTAACAGTATGAGTTTTTTCATCTGAATCTGTATATCGTTCTTTATTTCGTTATTTCCAATGAACTGAGATATGCCTTGTAACCGGTGCTGATAGCCTCCGTTGAACGGCACACAATAGCAATCCCGGCTTCTTTCCAGGTGTATGTTGTAAAAACGCCCATCCCAAAATTGAAATTATATTTCATTGGGTTAAACGTGCTTTTATTAAACGTTTTTTCCTTGAAACGAATCACGGCGCCATTAGGTGCATCCTTAACCGTTACAGTATGTATATCAATGCCCTCAACAGGTTTGTCGCCATTTAAAGGGGTCGTGTAATAACAATTTTCCAGATAATAATTGTAGTAAATAATCAATTCCGACTTTTCGGATTGAAGTTTATCAAGAAATGCTTTATCCAGACATTGATAGAGCCTCGCATCAGGTTTATAAAGATCCTGTTTCTGCTGCGCAATGGCACCCGGCACCGAAATAACGAGAAGGCTTAGAACAATCAAAAAACTGAAACTAAAGGAAATTTTTCTCATGAAATGTATGTTTTTGCGTTCAGGGATAATTGAACAAATTTATTGAAAAAATGCTTAATGTAGACAATGAAATATACTTATAGGTTGCTCATTAAAAAAACCTTGTAATATATAGTCAATAATATATGTTTTTTTATTATGCATACACGACTGTTTATTAAATAAATACAGAATAAATTCCGACTCAAATCATTCCGGTTAATTTTCTGTTAACCTTAAAATAATTCATTTCAGGCAATAAAAAAGCCGGAACTACAATTACATAATTCCGGCTCATTCATTCAGGAAGATGTTATCTTAAAATGGTCAGGGTTCCATGAAATTCTTTCCATTGCTCGCCATTACCGGCATTGCCGTAATTAACGCGGAGTAAGAAGAAGTATACACCATCGGAATGATCGGTTCCATCCCAGTCGTTCTGATAGTTTGAACTCTCATAAACCTTACGCCCCCAACGATTATAAATAAACAGCTCACTATTGGGATAATATTCCAAATTCGGAATTCTGAAACGGTCGTTTTGTCCATCGCCATTCGGAGTAATAATATTGGGAATGGTGAGTTCACAGAGCTGCACCGTAAGTATCATTGTATCGGCATAGATATCACAGCCTGCAGCATAGCCGATTATTGTGTGCGGTCCGGCCGAAAGCCATGACAGCACAATAAACGGGTCGGCCTGCCCATAAGGTGAACCATCGAGCATCCAGGCATAGGTATAATCATAATCGGTAAGGATAAAATTGGGGTCTTTATCCCTCGCTTTGATTTCAATGGATTGATGCTGGCATACAGTTGAGTCGGGACCAATTGTTAATTCCGGAACAGGAACAACCCGAACATAAACATTATCGGTAACATCGCAATTATGACCAAGTTCTTCTGCAACAGTAACAGTATAGGTTCCTGAATGGTCCACTAATATAGTTTGTGATGACGCTCCCGTACTCCAGCTATACTCAAAACCGGGATTTCCGGCATTCAGCGTTACGGTATCTTCCACACAAAGGTCGGGGCCCAAATCAACAACCGGAACCTGCAGCACTTTTACAAAAATGGTATCATAGTCCTTACAGCGCGTATTCTGACCACCATCCACTTCTACCACGTAGGTTCCCGTGGTTGTTACAGCCAGTGTTTGTGTTGTCTGGTTTCCGGGAAGCCAGAAATACTGTGCCCCGGGACCTCCATCCAGTGTGTACGTTTGTCCTTGACAGATAACCGTATCGGGACCGAGATTCACGTTAGGCATCGGCACCACTTTTACATTGATATAATCCATGCCCGGACAGCTGGTCATGCTTCCGTCGTCGACCGTTACCTTGATGGTATGATTACCCGCACCGAGTGTCGCGGAATTCACGAAAAACGTAGTGTCATTAACGGGTATTGCCGGACTTCCGTCAACTTCCCAGCTGTAATTTACAACGTTTGTATCGCCATGGGCGTAAAGTGTGTAGCTTTCTCCCATACATAACAAGGTGTCTCCACCGGGGTAGAGGTCTACCGCAATTCCTTTGATGGTGATGCAATAAGAAAAAGTCTGGGTTCCAACATACGGACAATTATCATCCTGTACCGATACGGTGAAACAGTTTGGCACATTACTGAGGTATGATGAATTGGGTATCCAGAAAAAGTGTCCGGTGGCATTCGGAGTATTATTTGCGGTAACACTCCAGGTTGCGTCGGGTATTCCGCTATTCCAGTTAATTGTCAGATTCTGTGCGGGAACATCTGCATCATGCGAAAAAACATTAAAAGCAACGGTATCGCCAAGGCAAACATCAATGGCAAAGATTGAATCATTAGGGCTGTACTGTGTGGCGTTCGGGTTGATTCCCGCAATAATAGGCAGGGTGTTGTTACATGTAACAACGGTAAGCTGCATATCCCGCAGCACCGTTCCGATCAGCGTTGGTACACCATTTATGGTCCGCCATTCCTGAACAAGTACCGCAAACACTGTTGTGATATTTTGTGTAGGTGTCATGCAAAGGTCACCTGTAACCGGATTCATAGTGACAGGCGGCGTTGACGGAAGCGGTTGTTGCGCTGTATATCCGTTAATATAAACAACATTGGGCGGGGAACCGCCGGGACCAAGGTCATATGGTGTAACAAGTGAATAAACCAGTGAATCGCCATCAGGGTCAATGGCTCCATGATTAAAACAAAATTGCTGACCGTTGCAGATAATGGTTGCAGGCGCATTGGAAAATGTCGGTGAACTGTTACACGGTGCTGCAAGATTATTAAGGGTTGCAGGGATGTACATACTGGCACTCGACGGTGCATTTATCGTATTCGACGGGTTGCGGCAACAAAGAACATAAGACATGGTCCAGTCGGAGCAGGGAACCAGTGTAACCTGACCCTGATACACAAATTTTTGCAGCCCGTACAGGGTGCCGCCACCGCATGTTGTAACCTGCCCGGGGCACACCGGAGTAACTTCAACGCCTGCAATTGGCGGAAGTTTATTGAGCGTAGCCGAAAAGCTGCTGCAGGAAGAGGTAAAATCAATTACAACGTTGGTCGGTTCAGTAACCCCACTGCAATCACGGTAAAAAGTAAGTGTGATAAGATAATCGTTACCGCCTATACAGGTGTAAGAAAGATCACAGCCCGCAATATGGGATGCATTGGCTCTGAAGCCTGTAATGGTAAAAAATATGCATGTTAAAAGTAGAAACTTTTTCATATAATTAAGTGGTCAATTAACAATAATTTTATATACAAAAATATTAAAAAGTTTTGCTATAGACTTAATTCCATAAAAATATAAGTATGTGTATGCGAATAAAGACGGGAAATCGACATTGTTGGTTGCCTGCTTTTCACATATATTATGATTCTTCGAATCATTTCTTGACTATTATCACTCTAAATAATCACAGTTTGATGTATATTGCAGTAATTAATTGGAGTAATTTTGCAGTCTTCGAATTTTAACACATTCTTCCTTTGACTCCTGAAAAACAAACATTCCTGATAACAGGCGCTACCTCGGGCATTGGCCGGGTAACCGCAGAAAAGCTGGCGGCTTTGGGCGGGACTGTGGTTATAACGAGCCGCGATGCATCCAGAGGAAGAGCTGCAGCCGATCAGATTATTCATACTACCGGAAATAAAAAAGTACACATGATGTCATGCGACTTGTCTGATTTGTCTTCTGTTCGTCAATTTGCAACAGATTTTCTGAGTCGGTTCAACGAACTTCATGTATTAATAAACAATGCCGGAACGTGGGAAATGGCCCGTAAAACGAGCACCGATGGCTATGAACTTAATTTGGCCACCAATCACCTTGGACCATTTTTACTTACAAATCTTTTGCTGGAACGGTTGAAACAAAGCGCCCCTTCCAGAATTATTACGGTTGCATCGTCGGCACATAAACGGGCGCACATCAACTTTAAGAACATCCATCTCGAATATGATTTTACCTGGTTCAAAGGTTATAGTCAGTCAAAACTGATGAACATTTTATTCACCAAAAGTCTTGATAAGCGACTTGTCGGAACAGGAGTTACTGCAAATTGTTTGCATCCGGGACTTGTCAGGACTTCCATTTTCAAAAACATGAACGGTTTTAACCGTTTCATTATTCCATTCTCGGCAATACCTCCCGAAAAAGGTGCTGAAACCACTATTTTTCTGGCAACATCAAATGAAGTTGCTACTGTTTCGGGGAAATATTTTGCTAAGAAAAAAATTACCGCGTCTTCATCAGAATCAAACAAAATGGAGGTTGCGGAAGAATTATGGACCCTGAGCGAAAAGCTGAGCGGGCTTACCGTTCTGTAATAAAATAAAAAAATATGACCCGAGAAAAAATCGTAAAAAAGTACACCAATGGTGAGATAACCATTGTTTGGAAACCTGATCTTTGTACGCATGTGGCCTATTGCTTTATGGAACTGCCCGATGTGTTCGACCCTTCAAATCTGCCGTGGGTGAACCCAAAAGGAGCTCCTACAGATAAAATAATTGCTCAGGTAAAGCGCTGCCCCACCGGTGCACTTACCTTTTTCAGAAATGCAGACATTCAGGAACAAGCAGGTAATGTGGAGACTGAAAACAAAGAGACCGATTCTGAGAATGAGAATCCACCCATAGATGTTAGATTGAAAGTGATGCCAAAAGGTCCCATACTGGTAACCGGGAATGCTATTATTATTCATCCCGACGGAAGGCAAGAGGTTAAAACTGATATGTTCTCGCTTTGCCGCTGTGGTCATTCAAAGAAAAAACCTTATTGCGACGGTTCACATTCAGGTACTGATTTCGAAAAATAAAATTCCGCAATAAAATCATAACACTTATCTCCGGGATAATTTACCCATTACTATTCCACTAAATCCGGAATACCATGAACCGCTTATCTCTTTTAATTATTTTCGCCGCGAGCCTGATATCATGCAGACCGGCTGCACAAAATCGTGTGAATATGAATGCTGAAAATAAATATCCGATTCAAAAGACCGAGGCTGAATGGCGCGCGCTGCTCAGCCCTGAGCAATATTCCGTTCTGCGCGAAAAATCAACCGAACGACCCTTTACAGGAAAATATTATCTCACAAACGACAAAGGAGTGTATACCTGCGCCGCCTGTGGTTCAGAGCTTTTCAGCTCAAGCGATAAATTTGATGCGGGCTGCGGCTGGCCCAGCTTCTCGGATGGAATAGAGAAAGGGAATATTCTTACCCGCACCGACACATCTTTTGGAATGGTACGTTCAGAGATAATATGCGCCCACTGCGGAAGTCATCTGGGTCACCTGTTTGACGACGGACCCAAGCCCACAGGTATGCGCTATTGCGTTAACTCGGCCTCGCTTAATTTTATTGAAAAAAAATAATGCTCACACCCGGATAAAATCCGGTATTCTGCGCATTGGATTAATATTACTTGCTACAAATATCACTGTGAAAAAAGACACCCTCTGGAAAAAAGAATTTGTGCTTCTTGCTATAGCGAATCTGTTCATGTCAGTTGCTTTTTATTTTATCATTCCAACACTCCCAATTTATATAGAGACTATTCTGCACGAGGGCAGAAGCACGATTGGTTTTGTTCTGGCCTCCTACTCCATAGCCGCATTGCTTATCCGTCCGTTTATCGGGATGGCGCTCGATCGCTGGGGTCGTAAAACTATTTACCTTGGTTCTTTTCTGGTTTTTGCGTTACTGTTCAATATTTATGCGCTGACAGCCGGAGTGCTTTTTCTCGTTGTGCTTCGCTTCATGCACGGACTTACCTGGGGGACGATAAGTACGGCAAGTTCAACCGTAGTAGTTGATATCATTCCGCCCGAACGGCGTGGCGAAGGCATTGGTATCTTTGGACTGTCAACGACTGTGGGCATGGCCGTAGGGCCGGCATTGGGATTGCTGATTACGCATAGTTTCAGTTATTCAGCCATGTTCATCGGTGGTGGGGCACTTGCAATCAGCGGGTTTATCCTGTCGCTTTTCGTAAAATATCCGAAATATGTTCCTCCGGCAGTAAAATCAGGCGTAAGCATGAAAAATCTTTTTGAGCGCCGTTCATTTCCTGCATCACTGAGCATTTTTGTAATAATGCTCACCTATGGAGGCTTGTTGTCTTTTGTTGCTATTTACGGAAAGCAAATTGGGATTCAAAATCCGGGCACATTTTTTATTATTTATGCTTTAGGACTTGGTATCAGTCGCTTTTTTGCCGGAAGAATATTCGACCGCACGGGACCAAAAACCCTGAGCATTGCGGGATTGTTATCTCTTATGGCAGGATTTCTTGTACTTGCGCTTGAGCAGAATCACTGGGGCTTTCTGACAGCCGGTCTGTTTATGGGAATGGGTGTCGGAATTATCTTTCCTACCTTTCAAGCCCTGGTCAATAATATGGTGCCGCCCGAAAGGCGCGGTGCCGCGAACTCAACATTTTTCACTGCCGTTGACCTGGGCATTGGATTAGGTATGATTATCATGGGCATTTTAGCCGATGCCATTTCTATCAGTAACGCTTTTCTGGTTTCATTCGTAGTAATATTTGTCGGGCTGATAATAACAATATATCATATGGTCCCTCACTACGAGCGCCATAAAATTGCTTCAGGAACTAAAGAACCGGCATAAGAAAAAACAATTTTTCTCCGCTGTTCTTTAGAGCATCAGGTCAAACAAACGGCCATATTCAACTTCGGTAAGCTTTAGATTGCCGCCCGTCACTTTATTCACCGAAAGGTTATTGATGAATTCCTGACGCTTATCTTTTCCTATATTGATATCGGAAAGACGCACCGGGCTGTTCAGTGAGCGAAAAAAACGTTCGAAACCGGCAATGGCTTCTTCGGCGGTTTGCGTGCCGAACAGTGACAGACCGAGCACGGCAACTTTTTCAGAATCGGATTCCGAATATAATTTCATCCAGGCCGGGAACGCAATTGAGAGCGATGCACCATGGGGTACATCGTACAACACTGAAAGTGTATGTCCCAAACCATGCGTACCCCAGTCGCCTCCGGGTTTTCCATACATAATGAGCCCGTTCAATGCATTGGTGGCGGCATACATTATACGTGCCCTCAAGTCGTAATTATCAAGGGCTTTCATCAGACGCGGACCGCATACCATGGCTTCGCTCATAATAGCAACTGCAAAAAGATCGGAAAGCGGCGCTTCTCCTTTCCCGAAATATCCTTCAAGACAATGTGCAATAAGGTCAACAATACCGAATGCAGTATAATCAGCAGGAACGGAAATTGTGTAAGCCGGATCCAGGAATGAATGCCGCGGATAGATGAAGGGGCTGTAATAGCCGGGCTTCTGCTTAGTTTCATTGTTCTGAACCACCGCAAAACCATTCATTTCAGTGCCGGTAGCTGCAAGCGTAAGTACGGCTATCAGCGGAACGGCCACACGCGGTTTTACTTTGTATTCAAGAATATCCCAGGCTTTATTCTGTATAGGAATTGCCAGTGAAATAAACTTGGCCGAATCAATAACGCTGCCACCGCCAACAGCTACTATCACATCAACATTATTATCGCGACCCAATTTGGCCGCGGCGTCTACATCATCAATTATCGGATTTGACTTAATGCCGCTATATTCAAATACTGTTGCTCCGGCGCCTTTCAGCTGATCTACCACAGTAGCATAAATACCGTTCTTCACCACCGATCCTTTGCCATAAACAAGCAGCACTTTTTGACCATAAATTTTTGTTGTCGCGCCCAAATCGCTGATAACACCTTTTCCAAAGTGCAGGGCTGTAGGGTTCATTGCTACGAAGTTTTCCATACGTTTGAACTATTATTAGTTTTTTAGTTATTGCAGTATTAATGCAGGCAAAATATTTGTGATGGTGCATGAAACAGCTTCCGGAATTGCCGTTATTACAAACCTACATAAAAAATAGAAATCAGACAATTAAAATGTTGGGTGAAATTCAGAAAACAGCGTAACACTTTTTTACAAAAAAGTGTTACGCTCTGCAGGGCTTGTCAATTGAGGGATTCCAGAAGATTATTATATCATTTTTTTAGGATCCACCCACAGGGTAAACTGCTCGTCTGTAACTAGTCCGAGTTCTATCGCTGCACCGCGAAGTGTTTTATTTTCGTGATGCGCTTTTTTTGCAATCTTAGCCGCATTTTCATAACCAATATGCGGATTGAGCGCCGTAACCAGCATCAAAGAGTTCTCCAGATTTTGTTGAATAACAAGCTCGTTTGCCTGAATACCCACAGCACAGTTTTCATTGAATGAAACGCATGCATCGCCAATGAGGCGGGCGGCCATCAGTAAATTAAATATCATCACAGGCTTGAACACATTGAGCTGGAAGTGGCCATTCATACCGCCAATATTAATGGCAGCATCGTTGCCTATTACCTGAGCACACACCATGGTCAGGGCTTCGCATTGTGTTGGATTCACCTTGCCCGGCATGATGGATGAGCCGGGTTCATTCTCCGGAAGCATTAATTCTCCAATGCCGCAACGGGGGCCGGAACCCAGTAAACGGATATCATTCGCTATCTTCATCAGGCTGATAGCGGCTGTTTTCAGCGCACCTGAAGTTTCTACCATAGCGTCGTGCGCCGCCAGTGATTCAAATTTGTTGGGCGCAGTGATGAACGGCAAATGAGTAAGTTCTGCAATTTTTTTGGCAACCAGCTCAGAATACCCTTTGGGCGCGTTGATGCCCGTACCCACTGCGGTGCCGCCCAAAGCAAGCTCCGATAAATGAGCCAGCGTATGCTCGATGGCTAAAATTGCATGGTCTATCATGGACACATAGCCCGAAAATTCCTGACCCAGCGTCAGCGGCGTTGCATCCATTAAATGCGTACGGCCTATTTTCACTATGTTTTTAAATTCTTCCGATTTTTTGGCAAGTGTATCGCGCAGTATTTTTAATCCCGGCAAGGTAACGCTCGTTATCACTTTATATGCCGAAATGCTCATTGCTGTAGGAAATGTGTCATTCGATGACTGACTTTTATTTACATCGTCATTCGGATGAATAACGGTTTTTCCTTCGCCCAGCGTACCGCCATTGATTACATGTGCACGGTTGGCAATTACCTCGTTCAGATTCATATTACTTTGGGTACCACTTCCGGTTTGCCACACTACCAAAGGAAACTGATCATCAAGTTTGTTGTCAAGTATTTCGTCGCAAACAGCAGCAATAAGATCGCATTTTTCTTTTGCAAGAACACCAAGATCAAGATTGGCAAGCGCTGCAGCTTTTTTCAGAACAGCAAATGCATCAATAATTTCTTTTGGCATCAGCTGACCGCCAATTTTAAAATTATCTTTAGAACGCTGGGTTTGTGCGCCCCAGTATTTATCGGCAGGAACCTCAACTGCTCCCATGGTGTCGTGTTCTGTACGGGTTTTCATCATCATGATATTTTTGTGGTTCGTATAATTGTTTCAGATTCTGTTAATTGAATAACAAACCAAATGTAAAAAAAAATATTCTGCAATTATCGCGTAAAGCGTAAAAATATTCCAAGAGGCAAACGATTGCCCGAACGATCGGGGAAAAACAATTCGCCATACTGCTTTGACTTCAGGTTTGGGAAATATGAGTTGGCTAAGTTCTCGGCAACCAGCGCCGAGAAGCCCATTGAATACAGGTTCAGAATAAAAAAGCTGTTGACGGGTTCAAGTAATTCAGCACAAAGTGAAGCAAGTTCATTGATACTATCTTCCAGAATCCACCTTTCTCCGTCGGGACCACGTCCATAGGCCGGCGGATCGAGAATAATACCGCTGTAACGACTGCCGCGTTTCACTTCGCGGCGTACAAATTTCATGGCATCTTCTACTACCCAACGTATGCCGTCGAGTCCGCTTGCTTCCATATTCTCACGCGACCAGCTTATCACCTGTTTTACCGAATCAACGTGCACTACATCGGCACCTGAAGCCTTTGCGGCAATAGATGCACCGCCGGTGTATGCAAACAGGTTCAGTACGCGCGGCATTTTGTTTCCTGAATTCACAATGGTGTCATGAATAAAATTCCAGTTATCAGCCTGTTCAGGAAAAAGACCAACGTGTTTGAATGATGTAAGTCCCAGGCGGAACTTCAGTTTCATTTCTTTATAAGCATACGAAACGAACCATGATTCGGGCATTTTTTTATAGAAATTCCATCGCCCTTTTTCGCTTTCTTTATCGTTGCTTCCTTTTTCGCGCACAAAGTGAACATGGGCCAAACGTAACCATTCGGCCTCGTCCAATGACTTGTTCCAGCAAGCCTGCGGCTCAGGACGGGCAAGAATATAAGCGCCGAAACGCTCCAGCTTTTCGTAGCCGCCGCTGTCAATGAGTTCGTAATCGATCCAGTGTGGTGATAGTAATTCCATCGGTAACAAAGATAATCGGTAATTTTTTTACATTTGCATTATGCCTGAAAAAATAGTCAGTACTACCAACCCAAAGATAAAAAACATAGTTCTGCTCCTTAAAAAAGCCGCGGCCCGCAAGGAACAGGGACTTATTGTTATAGAAGGATTAAAGGAAACCGGTCTTGCAATAAAGGCCGGTCTGCATATCAATTCTGTTTTTTACTGCTCCGAATTGCTGAAACGGGAGCAATTACCACGCTCCCTGTTTTCCGACCCCGGCGAAAAAAATATTTTTGATGTGAGCCGTCCGGTGTTTGATAAGATTGCTTATCGCGAAAGCACTTCCGGTTTTGTGGCGTTGGCAGTACCGCAGCCTGTCAGCTTACAGAATATCAAACTATCGGCAAACCCATTAGTTGTGATTCTTGAATCGGTTGAAAAACCCGGAAACCTCGGTGCCGTGCTGCGTACTGCCGACGCAGCGAAAGTTGATGCCCTCATTATTTGTGATCCGACAACGGATATTTATAATCCGAACGTGATTCGGTCGAGCATTGGCTGTGTGTTTACAGTACAAACTGCTGCAGCCGGCTTTGCAGAAACCGTATCATGGCTTAAAAACAACAAAATAAAAAGTTTCGCGGCAGCGCTCAGTGCGGAAAAATATTATTATGAAACAGATTTGTCGGGTCCATCGGCACTGGTAATGGGAACAGAATCTACCGGGCTTACGCCGGGCTGGATTGCTGCTGTGGACGACCGCATAAAGATACCAATGATGGGTATCATCGACTCGCTGAATGTGTCAACATCCGCGGCAATACTCATTTTTGAAGCGATGCGCCAGCGAAAATTCAGTTAATCTTTAGTGAGCTGCTGAAATACTTCCTGAATACTTTTACCTTCTTTTTTCTGCATCGACAGGATGTTCAGTTTGTTCTGAACGGCAAACTGAAAAATATCTGAACGCAGGTCTTTCAAAGGGTCACAGTGTAATTCCCATGTATTTGCTTTTACAGATTTCAATTTCTGAACGCCGTGAATTGCTTTAAGCAGGGCTTCTTTAACAGGAAGGTCAAATTCAACCAGGATGATGTTTTCTGTAGTAGCAAGCCGCGAAAGATTTGCCGTGGAGTCGTCAGCCACAATGATGCCGTTGTGAATAATAATGGCGCGACCACAAATAGCTTCCACTTCCTGCATAATATGTGTAGAAAGCATCACGGTTTTTTGTTTACCGATGTTACTTATCAAATCACGAATATCAACAATTTGATTGGGATCGAGCCCTGATGTAGGCTCATCCAGAATAAGCACTTCGGGATCGTGTATCAGTGCTTGCGAAATACCCACACGCTGTTTGTAGCCTTTGGATAATGCACCTATTTTTTTATTTTGTTCGGCCTGCAATCCTGTCATGTCAATCATTTCGGCAACGCGTGACTTACTGGCTTTACCCAAACGGTGTATGCCTGCTATGAAAAGAAGAAACTCTTTCACATACATATCAAGATACAGCGGGTTATTCTCCGGAAGGTATCCTACCTTTTTACGGACATCAAGCGATTGCTCAAGTATATCAAAATCGCAAACCGCAGCACGACCTGATGTTGGCGGAATATAGCACGAGAGAATTTTCATCATCGTGGATTTACCGGCGCCGTTCGGGCCAAGCAGTCCCACTATTTCTCCTTTGCGGATGCTGAAAGAAACAGCATCCAGTGCTTTCTGCGTCCCGTATTTTTTAGTTATCTGTTCTACCCTTATCGACATATTTTTGAGGTATTGTCTGTAATCAAATGCGCGTTCGCGCAAAGCGCAAAATTAAAACTAAATGTGATATGATGTTCGTGTATGGCAGAGAATTAACCAACGCATTTGCCCCCACCTGCTTCCGCCCCTGTTTTTTTATTAATTTCGCAGCCTGATAAACCAATGAAATATGTATAGGACAAACACCTGCGGCGAGCTTACGCTGAAGAATGAAGGAAGTACCGTTACCCTTTGCGGATGGGTTCATAAATCAAGGGATCTGGGAGGCATGACCTTTATCGACCTGCGCGACCGCTACGGCATTACGCAGCTTGTTTTCAATATGGAAACCGACGGTCCGATCTGTGAACAGGCGCGGCAGATAGGACGCGAATACGTAATCCGCGTTATCGGAATTGTGGCCGAACGCAGTAATAAAAATTTAAAGATAGCTACAGGCGAAATAGAGATCATTGTAAACAATCTGGAAGTATTAAACGCCTCCAAACTACCGCCTTTCACCATTGATGATAATACTGACGGCGGTGATGAGATCCGCATGAAATACCGTTATCTTGACCTGCGCAGACCGGCTGTAAAAGCAAACCTCGAACTGCGTCATCGAATGGGCATCGAAACCCGCAATTATCTTAACCTTCAGGGTTTCATGGAAATTGAGACGCCCTGTCTGATAAAATCTACACCCGAAGGTGCGCGCGATTTTGTGGTTCCTTCACGCATGAATCCGGGCGAATTTTATGCTCTGCCGCAATCGCCACAGCAATACAAGCAATTATTAATGGTTGCAGGCTACGACCGCTATTTCCAGATAGTACGATGCTTCCGCGATGAAGACCTTCGTGCCGACCGTCAGCCGGAGTTTACGCAGATTGACTGTGAAATGTCGTTTGTTACCCGCGACGATATCCTTGACACCTTCGAAGGACTTGCCAAACACCTGTTTCGCGTAGTGAAAGGAATGGAAATCGGCGATTTCCCGAGAATGCCCTACGATACCGCAATGAACCTTTATGGCTCCGACAAGCCGGATATCCGCTTCGGGATGGAGTTCAAAGAGATTACTGATATTGCGAAAGGCAAGGATTTTAAGGTATTTGACGATGCCGGAATTATTGTCGGAATCTGCGTGCCGGGTGCCGCAAACTATACTCGCAAGCAGCTTGATGAGCTTACCGATTTTGTAAAGAAGCCGCAGATTGGCGCAACCGGAATGATTTATATGCGTCACAACGAAGACGGTACACTCAAATCGTCCGTTGACAAATTCTTTAATGAAGAAGAGCTGAAAAAATGGGCGGCAGCCTTTGGCTCTTCAGCAGGCGACCTCGTGCTGGTTCTTGCCGGTGCAAGAGAAAAAACGCAGAAAGCACTCTGTGAACTCCGACTGGAGATGGGTACACGGCTGGGCTTGCGAGATAAGAATGTTTACAGACCGCTGTGGGTGGTCGATTTTCCGCTGCTGGAATGGGACGAAGATTCAAAGCGTTATTACGCGATGCATCACCCGTTTACGTCACCGCGACCCGACGATTTTGAACTTATGCATACCGACCCCGGAAAAGTAAAGGCCAATGCTTACGACCTTGTAATTAATGGCATTGAGATTGGCGGAGGTTCTATCCGCATACATAATAAAGATTTGCAGAAGCGCATGTTCGAAGTGCTCGGCTTCAGCGACGAAGAAGCACAGAACCAGTTCGGTTTTCTGATGAATGCGTTTGAATTCGGTGCTCCGCCTCACGGTGGTATTGCCTTTGGTTTCGACCGTTGGTGTGCCGTTTTCGGAGGATCCGATTCAATACGTGATTTTATTGCATTCCCGAAGAATAACGCGGGTCGCGATATCATGTCGGAATCGCCTTCGGCCATTAATCCGGCACAGCTTACCGAGCTGAATATCAAACTCGATTTGAAATCATAAAAAAAAAGACCGCGACGATGCGGTCTTTTTTTTCTTACTTTTCGTGATACGTTTTATTAATCTCGAATTTGTATTTCTCAGCAAATTTTGACTGGATTGGCTTGAGCTCATTCAGCCCGTTATCCATTTTATTCAGCGCCTGTTCCGAAAGGCTGGTCCATTTATCTTCCTGCTCTTTCGTAAAAAGATTGTCAGGAAGCTTATACAAAGCCACCATTTCTTTGTATTCATTATCCAATACACTTTTATAGACCTTGAATAAACTCAACGCTCCTTCTTTGAATTCTGTATTCTTATCGAATGCATCCATGGCTGTCACTTCCGTTATAGAAACTTCAACCTGTTTGATGGCCTCGGCATAGGCTTTATCCATGCCTTCTTTGTTTGACCAGTCTTTAAAACTGGTGTTCAAACCATCCATTTTATTGATAATAGCCACCTGCTGGTCAATAATCTTATCATTATACGCAATAGCCTGATCAGATGTTGGTCCACACGACATAACACACAGCATAACTGTTGTAAATAATAATGTACCTGCAATTTTTCTCATAAGTATGATGTTTAAATTGTCAATATTATTTCTTTGGAATTGTATCGTTATCTGTTGCAATTTCAAATTTATATTTCATTGCAAAAGTCTTTGATTCCTTTGTGAAATTATCTATTTTTTCCTGCAAACGGTCATCTACTTTTTCAGTCAGTAAAATAAATTTATTGTCATCCTCATTGGTATAGACCGATGAGGGTATTTTTACAATTTTCAGAATTTCCGGATATTCATTGCTGACAATCTGTTGATATTCTTCAAGCAGTTTCACCAGAGCATCTTTCAAACCGGTTTCTCCATCAAATGATTCAAGTCGACGTGCATCAGATAAGGCTTGCTCAACCTGCACTTTAAAGGCAATAAACGTATCGTCGAGTTCTTTGTCTGCAACGGCATTTGAATTATCAGAAGGTTTTTCAAGAACCGATGCACCCGAAGCCGCCTTACCCATTTCTTTGTTGATAAGCACTATAAGGTTGTTTTCCTTTTGAAGTAAAGGCTCGATGATATCGGTAACATTTTCGTAGTATCGCTGCGCATTTTTTGGCGAAGGCTTGCACGACACTAAAGCGGCTAAAGCAACAAAAACAATAAAAAACTCAATTCTTTTATTCAGCAATCCCATCTTATTCCTTTTTTTTATGCAGTAAAAATAACGAAATATTTCAAACATACTCAATTGACCATTGTGCTATAAACTAACATTGAATTGTGAATTTCAATTATCACGGGTGAATTCTGTCCACATTCTTCATTCTTCATTCTTCATTTTTCATTTTTCATTTTTCATTTTTCATTCCTAGGTGCTTCCCAGTTTCAGCGATATTTTAAACGCTGCATTATCAATAGGTTTATTAAATGAATAATAACCGTAACGATAATACGCACCGCAGCCAAGCCCAAGATAAACGATGTTCAGTAATTTTATTTTTATCAGATTATCTATAACGAGGCCTGCTTCAAAAAAACCTTTGTCGGGAGCAGCTACGCTTATTCCGTTGTATTTTTTACCGGCCTTGATGTCTCCGAATAAAACGCCCTGCACGAGGCTTATCTCCGGATTGAATTTTTTCACTTTAAATAACAAACTTCCGAAATTATGACTCACAAACAAACTTGCGTACCGGCTGCTTGTAAATTCTCCAGGGCGCATTGTCTGAAATGAATTCTTTATCAGTGCGGGAAAATCTCGGTCATAAGTGCCACGCGCCGCGAATAATTTCATGTAAGGGACATCGCCCATAATATAGCCGCCTTCAACCAGAAACGACATAAGTCCGACATTTCGAATTCGTATTCTTTTTTCAAGCGCCATTTCAAATTTATCATACCTGAATTTTCCTTTTAAAATGCCCGTGATGCCACGCGAATAGCTGAAATAAAGCACAGGATACATGGAGCCGAGTGATACTTTTTTATCAAAAGCATCTACCAGATTATCACGAAATGAATATTTTGCTCCAATGCGCGCTTCTGTGAAATCAAAAATATTTCCATTCAGAGTATCGCCACTACCCGACCAGGTAAAATTGTATTCCGGATGCAGGCGTTGCTGCGACAGTGACACATTGAATTCGCCGTACCTAAAACATCTGAAGCTGACCGATGCCGACTTCTGTTCTCCGCGGTCAAGGCGAGTATTGATGTAGCCTGTCCAGTATGCAGAACCGCCAATACCCGGCAAACGGCTTTGCCCCGCAGCCCAAAGGTCATTCGCGTAAGCGAATTTTAATTTAATCTCCTGGTTATGACTTAACGTAAAAACCGCATTACCCCCGTACTTCCATCGCCGGTCTTTTGTTCCGTAGCCAAAATATCCGCCAACCGATACCCATTTTGCCATCTTATTATTGGTCATCAAACCAAAACCTAAGCGATTGCCTTCAATGGCGTTACTACTGTAGAGTCTATCTGCAATTATACTGACCGGTCCTACCGGAAGATTGCCTTCGAGTATTTCGCTCGATAGCCTTACCAGATAATCAAAATTCATTTTCTTTCCCATGCTGTCAACCACTACATAAGTTTTGCGTTCGCGGACGCTCAAAGTATCAGCCCTACGTTGATTCCAGTAAATCTCATCACGCGTTGCAGCATTTTTATCCATCACTATTTTTTCAGGAATAAAATCTTTTCCCGAAAGCAAAGGATTAAGCTCAATATTGCTGAAATAACTTCTGCCATGCATTACCATCCCAACTTTTGGCGAGGGATATTTGGGCAGAATCCAATCATAATTCAGCTTTACAGGAAACCACTGTTTGCCATCAATGAGCTCATATTCCTGCTGAATTTTTATCGTCCACAGCCCTTCATCTGCAGGCTCAGCAATTACATTTTGCAATGCATAGCCATTCGTATTGATATACAGTAAACCCTTCAAACCGTTAAATGTTTTACCACGCAGCGGATGATATGAAATCACATAGATGCTGTCGGTGCCGTGGTATAATGTGTCCTCAATAATATAACTGTACCTGCCAATGCTGCCATTCCCTACCGGATTTAAATAGTCCTTCACATCCGTCAGATTGAGTGTTATCAAATCGTCATAAAAAGTAAATGGCTGAATATCTGTTGCTAAAGATGCGAATGCGGGATCCATAAAACCAGAAATCCGGGTGGCAAGTACGGTCTCAAGGCTATGAGCCGGCGTCATGTATATCCGCTCGGTACACGATTCCATCATCAAAATGCTGTGCTCCTCCGATTGCTTTAGCAAATTAATATAGAGAGAGTCTGCCTTTGCCGAATCGCCGTTATCTTGGTATTTCGTGATGCGGCTCTCATCAAAGTACCATTCGGCAGTTGTTTTGTTATACGATTTATAACGGAACGTGTGAAGATTCTTTTCGGGATTGTTTGCCTCTCTGTTTTCTATTACTCTTCGGATAATGCGGTGGGCAGGATTTTCCCCGGGGACAACCACCACTTCCGAGAGTTCATAATTAACACGCAACAGGTCTATTTTAAGGTCGCTTTTTCCCGCAACCTGCACCGTTTTTTGTTTATATCCAACATAGCTCAGTGTCAATGAATGAACCTGAAAGGGCAACGAAAAGCTAAATTCACCATCAATATCAGTAAGCCCTCCATACTGGCTATCATTCACTATAATATTCACAAAAGCAAGTGGGCTGAGAGTTACAGAATCAATTACACGGCCCTGTACACGAAACTGAGCCAACAACGGAAGGGTCGCTGAAATAAGTAAAATAAATAATAATATCCTGCGTGAAATCATCACTACAAATTAACGAATTTGTTGCGAATAGTCATGATTTCATTGCAAACAGGTTTGGTATGCCCCAATCTTCTTACTTTTGTATTCACACTATGATACAATCAATAGAAATAATGTCGCCGGTTGGTTCTTACGAATCGCTGATGGCTGCCATACAGGCAGGTGCAGGCTCTGTTTATTTTGGTGTCGGAAAAATGAACATGCGTTCGCGTTCCTCCGCCAATTTCACACTTGATGACCTTGCCCGCATCACCGCACTTTGCAAAGAAAATAATGTACGCGCCTATCTCACACTCAATACGGTTGTATTTGACAACGAAACAGAGGAGATGAATGCTCTGGTAGATGCCGCTGTTGAACATGGTATCAGTGCAATTATTGCTTCGGATATTTCAGTAATGGAATATGCACGCGACAAAGGTATGGAGGTGCATATCTCAACCCAATGCAACATAACTAATGCCGGTGCCGTGAGGTTTTATGCTCGTTATGCCGATGTTATGGTTACCGCGCGCGAACTGAGCCTTGATAAAGTAGCAGCAATCGTCCAAACTATTAAACAAGAAAATATTTGCGGTCCTTCGGGCAATCCTGTTAAAATAGAAATATTCGTTCACGGCGCTTTATGTATGGCCATTTCCGGGAAGTGTTATATCAGCCTCGATAATTTCAACAGCTCTGCCAACAGAGGCGCTTGCTTTCAACCTTGCCGACGTGGTTATGCCGTTCACGACCTTGAAGACGGTCTGGAGTTGGTGGTGGATAACAAATATATCATGTCGCCAAAAGATTTGTGTACGATAGGTTTTATCGATGCTATCGTCAATGCAGGAGCAACCGTATTGAAAATTGAAGGACGTGGCCGTTCACCTGAATACGTAAAAGCCGCGACCATGTGCTACCGCGAAGCGGTTGAATCTCTGGCGGCAGGAACGTACAACGAAGAGGCCGTCAAAGGGTGGATTCAGCGGCTTGATTCAGTTTACAACCGCGGCTTCTGGGACGGATATTATCTTGGAAAACACACCGGAGAATGGTCTGAACGCTACGGTTCGCAAGCAACACAGCAAAAAACCTATATCGGGAAAATAACCAACTACTTCTCTAAATTAGGCGTAGCAGAAATAAAATTGGAAACAGCACAATTATGTGCGGGAGACGAACTGCTGATAATTGGTCCTACAACAGGAGTACTTGAAGAAACTGTCAGAGAGATCCGCCTCGACGATGGCCTCACAAACACTGCAAATAAAGGCGATATCTGCTCTATTCCTGTGTCTGCCATAGTCAGACGCTCCGACAAAATATACAAACTGACCCCTGTAAGCAGGAGTCAGTCGTAAAATTCTATTCTATTTCTAGTTTGTTGTTATTTCATGATGCTGAACTCAACGCGGCGGTTAAGCTGGCGTCCGGCATCTGTTTCATTGGTTGAAATGGGCTTGTTGAAACCATAGCCGCCCGATTTGAAACGGTTACGTTTAACGCCCTTTGCTAATAAGTATTCAATGGCATTTTCAGCCCTTTTCTGTGAGAGGAACTCATTGTATTTCATCGTTCCCATGTTATCCGTATGACCTTCAACCAGTATCTTCCAATCCTTATGGCTCTGGAATAAAACAGCATGACGGTTCAGTATCTCGGCAGCATCGGGTCTGATTTCAGAACGGTCAAAATCAAAATAAATATTCTCCAGTTTAATAATCTGACCATCGATATTGCTTTGAGTGTAGTTTTCTGTTACCACCTGTACTTGCGTATGCTCGCAACCGGAAACCTGAACATACATATTATATTCAAGAGTCGATGTAACCGTTACATTGAAATTACCCAGTGTATCGGGAACCACAACAGCAACTTTTTTGCCCGTTCCCTTTTCGATAATTTCTATATTCGGCTGCATTGGTTTACCATTCTTTTCGTTAATTACAGTTCCATAAATAACGGTTGCCATACCGGCAGAATCAGACAATTTTATAGGATTAAATTCTTTGGAATATGACGTGCCGAAAAATAATTTTTTCTTTGCACCGGCATCATCGCAACCTTTTACCAGCATCGACATTCTGTAAGCCTTGCCTGACGACAAGTGTACATCATATTTCCCTGATTTATTAGTAACTCTCGATGCAATAAGTGAGTCCTTTTCGCGTGAATACATCAGAACATTTGCCATAACAGGCTCACCCGAATCTTCATCAACAACTGTTCCGTGGATTGATACAGGGTTTATGTTTGAAATAATTTCTTCGGTCGACATTGTAAACTGAACTTTGTAAATATCATGTCCGCCAAAACCGCCCTGACGGTCAGAATTGAAATATCCGGTTTTCCCGTCTTTGCCCATCCACAGGAAAATATCATCTCCTGTTGAATTCATCGGGTAACCAAGATTAACCGGGGCCGTCCATTTTCCATCAATCAATCTTGAAAGAAAAATATCATACCCACCCACAGTATTGTGTCCTTTTGAGCTGAAGTACATTGTAGTATCATTCAGCAAACAAACACCTTCTTCATCATAGGGTGTATTGATTACCGGACCGATATTGACAGCTTCGCCCCATTTACCGGACTCGTCAACTTTGCTGTAATAAATATCGGAACCACCCACACCGCCTTCTTTATCGCTGATAAAATAGATAGTCTGACGGTCAGATGTATAAGATGAGGATGGCTGATGTGAGCCTGTATAATTAACGCTGGAGGTCAGTTTTCTTGGTTTGGACCATCCGCCGTCTTGTTTAACTAATTCAACAAGCAGGTCTTCACCTTTGTAGTTTTTATAGATGGTAATAGTATCGCCACCTTCCGACATATCAGAAGTTGCATCGTTCGTCTTTCCGTTAATCGGGGGACCGGGATTTTCCGGAATAGTCCATTCACCATTTCTGAAATAAGTGAACCATATATCTTCGTAATACAAAAAGTCATAATGGTTGAGTCTTGAGCTGGTTCCTTTTCTGCGCGAAGTAAAAGCCATTACTGTTTCAGCTTTATTAACCACAGGGCAATAATCATCATATAAGCTATTTACGTTCTGTCCGAGGTTCATTATTTCGAGCCTGTTCGGTTTTGAATAAATTATTTTCCCACTTTTACATTCCTCAATTCGTTTGGTTATCTCTGCAAGTCTTGTATCCAAATCACCTGATTCATTTGCAAGCTTCCTGGGGTCAACAGAGCCGTAGTACTTCTGATAGCAGGCAATCGCTTTATCAAACTGATAGTTGTACTGATACGCTAAACCAAGATAATATGGCAAATCATCGGTTACATGTGAGTTTAACCTGTTGGCATTTTCAAGGTACAGTAGAGCCGTGTTTTTATAGAATGATTCGAGGTAACAAACGCCAATGCGGTAATTAAGCATCGCGCAATTCGGGTTGAAGTTATTTGCCAGCAGATAATAATCGAGTGCTTCTGCGTATTTTCCTTTCAGATCATAACTGTAACGGCGATCGCCCTTTTTAATGTTACGGAGAGCCCTTCTCAATTCCTTTTTCTGTCCAGGGAAATTACCCTTTGTAAATCCAAAATCCTGTGCAGACAAAATGCTGCTGCAGAAAAAGAATACAACAGAAAAAGCAATGATCATTGCAAAAATATTGGGCTTTTTCATAGACGCTATGATTTATTTGGTTATTTAAATTGATATTACTCTAATTATAGATACTTTAAATCTGAATCCTTACTAATCTGTTAATTTTCGATAAAAGTACTAAAAATGCCTTCAATAATTAAAATTGCTGCATTATATCTTCATTAACTCCAACGCAAAATTTATATATCTTGTTGAATATTACTTGCTTAGAATTTTAAACTCTGTTCTTCTGTTCATCTGCCGACCTTCTTCTGTATCATTGGTTGCGATTGGTTTATCAAAACCATAACCGACAAAAGTCAGTCTGTCAGCGGCAATGCTTTTGCCAACAAGATAATCAACAACTGATTTTGCACGTTGTTCTGACAGTTTTTTGTTGTATGCCGATGCGCCGATATTATCTGTATGTCCTGAAATTTCTATTTTCAGAGTCGGCAGGTCTGTCAGCAATTTCACAAGCCTGTCAAGTTCTGAAGTGGATTCGGGACGTATTGTTGCTTTATTAAAGTCAAAGAATATATTATTCAGAACTATAGTGCTGCCCACTTCAACTTTCTTCAGTTTAATATCTTTATTGATTTCCCTATAAGTCGTTGATGGCGGAATATTCAAATTTTCGGAATGAAACAGGTAACCTTCAGCCTTGACGGCGATTCCGTAATTTTTTCCGGATGGCAGAGAAACCAGATATTTACCCGTTTTGCTGTTTGATTCAAAACTTGAAATTATCTCATTTTTATCGTTGTCTGTAATTTCTATCACGGCACCTACCGGAGCCAGATTGATTTCATCGCTGATAATCCCTTTTAACAGCGTCACCTGATTATCAAGAATGGCAACAACAGGCTCAATTACAGTTTCACTTACAGGCTGCGTTTGGCTGGCAAGCAAATTATCTTCTGTATTATTGATGACCGGCTTTTCGGCTCCCAGAAATGTAATCTCATAAATATCCTGTGCGCCATAGCCTTCAGGTTTTACAGAAGAATAATAGCCATGAATGCCACTTGCCGCTATTGAAAAGAAAACGTCGTCGTCGGGAGTATTAATAGGATAACCAATGTTCACCGGTTCTGTCCATTGCCCATTTTCAAATGATGATTTAAAAATATCAAAACCACCCATGCCTTTATGTCCTTGCGAGCTAAAATAGAGTGTTTTGCCGTCTGACTGCATGAAAACACCTTCTTCATTCTCGGGTGTATTAATTACCGGCCCGGCATTAACAGGAGTTGACCAGCGACCTTTATCGTCTTTTTTCGTGATGTAAATATCGCCGCCACCGTATCCACCCGGTCTGTCGCTTACAAAATACATGGTTCTTCCGTCAAATGAAAATGTGGCGGATGATTCGTGATATTTTGTGTTGAGTTTTAATTTTGAAGGCGATGACCATTGATCACCTTTCAGCTTACATTCAAAAATGTCACCGCCGTTGGTTCCTTTATAAATAAGCAACGTTTGCCCATCGGGCGAAAGACCCACAGTAGCATCATGTTTATCGCTGTTTAATGGTTTTTTGGGATTGGTA
Source organism: Bacteroidota bacterium (assembly GCA_037133915.1). Classification (NCBI taxonomy): domain Bacteria; kingdom Pseudomonadati; phylum Bacteroidota; species Bacteroidota bacterium. The sequence continues at coordinate 136,400 of JBAXND010000002.1, read as the reverse complement.
GCTTTGGTCCAGCCGCTGCCCGTTTTATCGCTGAAATAAATATCTTCGTAATATTGCAAATCATTTTCGTCTAATTTGCCACCGGTAGTATTATCTCTGCGCGATGTAAAAAATATCTGCGATTCATCGGCCGTGATGAGTGGCGAATATTCAGGATAAATTGTGTTGATGTTACTTCCCAGATTATCGATGAAAACCCTGACCGGCTTTTTCACCAACTCTTTACCGACATTACACGCGTTAATCCGCTTTTCAATGTCAGGACCAACCTGAGCAAGCATATCAGGTGATAACGTGGCTTTATATTCCTGCAAAAACTGAATTGCTTTATCAAACTCAAGGTTAAGGTGGTATGCCTGACCCATCAGATATTTTATATCGGGAGCTACAGACGGATTGAGCAAATATGCTTTTTCGAGATATTGGATTGCGGTCGTTTTTTGGATAGTATTTACATAGCACTTTCCTATTTTATAATTCAAATCGGCGCAAGAAGGGTTAAAGCTATTTGCTTTCAGGAATAACTCCAGGGCGGTACGATACATTCCCCGTCCCATATCAAAGTATTTATTCCCTTGCTTATAATTATTCTTGGCTTCTTTGAATTCCTTTTCTTTTCCCGGAAAATTGCTTTTGATAAATTCCACATTTTGCGCCGAAACGCCTCCAAAGACGAATAACGCGATAAACAAACAAATCGGTGAAATATATTTTTTCATGGGTGTTCTATTATATTGCATTAATAACTATTTACACTGATTTTTCACGTAAGTGTCGGCAGTATTGATTCCAAGTGCAGCCGCCTTTTTCCAGTCTTCACAGGAATTGGTATTCTTACGCATCATTTCGTACGCAATACCCCTGTTCAGGTAAGCATATCCGTATGATGGGTTCAGTTCAACCGCTTTGGCATAATCGGCCAATGCGCCTTCGTAATCTTTGAGCTTATATTTTACATTACCCCTGTTATTGTAAGCATACGCATAATCAGGTTTTTGTTTGATTGCTTCATTGTAATCGGCCAAAGCGGCTTCAAAATTATCCAGTTCAAAATAAGCGGTGCCGCGGTTGTTATAGGCAATATAATAATCTGCCTTGATTTTTATGGCGGCCGTATAATCATCAACCGCACCTTTAAAATCTTTTTGCTTCTTTTTTACGCTGCCCATGTTATTATAGGCAAAGGCCATGGATGGATTGAGTGTGGTAGCCATTTTATAATCGGCCACAGCATCATCGAATTTCTCAAGTTTAAATCTCGCGCTTCCTCTGTCATTGTAGGCATAAGCGAAATCTGACTTACTCTGAATGGCCAGCGTAAAATCCTGAATCGCTTTATCGTATTCGCCTTTTTCAAAACTGATATCGCCTCTGTAATAGTAGGCCTGAGCATGGCTTGCATCCAGCTCAATAGCTTTCGTATAATCGGCATAGGCGCCATCTTTATCGCCCGTAGCTTCCTTTGCTTTGCCACGGCTGAAATATGCTTTTGCACTTGGACCTAACTCTATAGAACGGTTAAAATCGGTGATAGCACCTGCATAATCTTTTAATTCAAGTTTTACTGACCCACGATTAAAAATGGCTTTGTCAAATGTTGGCTTCAGTTGAATGGCTTGATCAAATTGTTTGAGTGCTTCCTGAAGATTTTTCGCATCATACGATTTGATTCCGTCATTGTAGAATTTCTCGGCCTGTTGGTCATCACCACTCCATAAAGAATCAGCCGAAACTACAGGATTCTGCGCATAGGTTCCGGCACACAGGAAGAAGACAGCAATCAGAAGTACAAGTCTTTTCATGAGATTGTTATAATATATTAATATTAGAAGGCAAATGTAAACAACACCATTAACATTTCAAAACAAAAAATTCCAAATTGGGACTTTAAAACATATATCAGTTATTACGAATGCTGCGAAAATAATGCCGGCGAATCCATTGGTTGTTGCGAATGCGATATTTACCCTGCTGATATCCAAAGGTTTTACAATGCGGTGCTGATATACCAAAAGCCCAATGAACAACAGTGCGCCAATCCAGAAAAATACACCTGTATCAGAATAAACCCCTGCTACGCACACACACAATCCACATATCACATGCGTAACGGACGAAATGGTAAGCGCCTTTTTCCTTCCAAAAAAAGATGGGATTGACTTTAAGTTCTCCGCCCGGTCAAATTCCTCGTCCTGCAGCGAGTAAATTACATCAAAGCCGCTGACCCAGAAGAAGACAACTACAGAGTATAAAACAGGCACCAGCGCAAACCTACCAGTCACGGCCAGATACGCTCCTATGGGGGCTAATGATAATCCCAGCCCGAGAATGTAGTGAGCTAAAGACGTGAAGCGCTTGGTATAACTGTATCCAAGAATTACAATGAGCGCAATAGGCGAAAGTGCGAAGCATAGCACGTTTATAAACCAGCTTGTGCCAATGAACAGTACCGCATTTACAATTATAAAAACCAAGGCCGACCATGGTTTGATGTGATTTTGGGGAATTTCTCGGTTACTTGTACGGGGGTTTTTTTTATCAAAAACGCGGTCGGCATACCGATTGAACCCCATGGCGGCATTGCGTGCAAATAGCACGCAAAGCAATACCAACAGTAACAGAAGAATATCCGGACGGTTATTCGCCTCGCTTGTTCCCAGAAAAAACCCGATAAGGGCAAACGGAACTGAAAACAGCGTGTGACTGATTTTTATAAATGAAAAATACTTCGATGTTTTATTGAAAAAACTACTCATTCAGCACATTAATAGACCGCTACAAAAATAGTCAAATCAATGGCATAATTTAAAAAATAGTTTAATGCTTATTTGCAGCAAGGCTCTACTTTGCAACTTCATCGATTGCATCAAGCAGGGTTTGCTTTTCCTGAGCACCGGTAAATCGTTTGATAAGAACACCATCTCGAAAAATTAATATGGTAGGAATATACTGCACATTGAAGCGGTTCGCCGTTTTTCCGTTTTCATCAACATCCATTTTACAAATAAGCGCCTTTTGGCCTATTTCTTCCGCTATCTGATCTATTATAGGCGATTGTAATCGGCACGGACCGCACCAGGTAGCCCAGAAATCAACCAATACAATATCCTTTTTAATCGTTTTGTCAAAATTCTTATCGGCGAGAATGGTAACCCCGTTTACAATGTCCTGAGCTTTTACTTCCGCTATGTTCATTATTATAAAACCCGCAAGAAAAAACAGGAAAGTCCGAATGAATGTGCCGCGTTTCATAAATCTTTAATTTGTGTGAATATTATTTTGCGGAGTGAGTTATCAAATTTCACACCACTATTCTATTTCAACAACAGTGATACCATGACCACCTTGCTCCAGTATTTCATCTCTGAATGATCGCACTTCTTTTGTTCTGGATAATAATTCACGAATTACGGACCTGAGAACACCGTTGCCTTTGCCATGCAAAATTCTGAGCTCATGAACGCGCAGCAAAACGGCATCATCCAACCATGCCGAAATCAATCCATGTACCTCCTCGGCACGCTTTCCCCTGACATCTATCAGTGGTTTGAAATTAGCAGTTTTTTCATCCAACCCACTGAAGATTGACCTCTGGTCGCTTTTTGCCATTTTCCTGACGGATGATTCATATTCTCCTTTTCCGGCAATACCAAGCTCATCCAGCGGCCACCATAATTTCATCGAATTAATAATGACCAGTGCCGATTTGTTTTTTATTTCTTCAACAATACCGGTTCCTTCATGCCCAATCAATTTCACATAATCGCCAATTTTAGCAGGTCTCGAATATACCGCGGGTGCTTCATTTTTGCTTTTCTTCCGGTCGGCAGATTTTTCTGTTTTCTTTTGCTTTTCAGGAACAACAACCATTGTCGCATTATTGGGATTGTCCGCCACCTGATTATCTTCAACCAATGACGCCAGTTCCTGCCGTAATTGCCTTGTCTTTTCTTTATCTGCCTGATGCTCCCTGATTTCACGAATCGTATTTTCAATAGTTCGGTTGGCATCGTTCAGTAACTTTGCAGCATCATTTTTTGCTTTTACAATAATCTCGCGTTTTGACTGCTCCAAATTTTCAAGAAGAGTGCGGTATTTTTCTATCATTTCCGATAAAAATTCATCGGCAACATTGTTTTGAATCTGCTTCTTTAATAATTCTTCTTTTTCCACTTCCAGTTCTTTCAGCTGACGGTCATAATCAAGTTGAGTCCCGCCGGTAAGCCGTGCCGCATTTTCAAGTACATCTTTTGCAAAACCAATCTGTCCGGCAATTTCAAAAGCATAGCTGCTACCCGGATTGCCAATTGCAAGCTTGTAAACCGGTTTCATTTTTTTAGTATCAAACAGCATGGCGCCATTTACAACACCCGGAATTTTTCCGGCAAGCAATTTCAGATTGCCATAATGGGTGGTAACAATACCGAAAGGTTGTACATTACTCAGATGAACAAGTACTGCCTCCGCAATGGCTCCGCCAAGATGTGGCTCGGTTCCACTGCCAAACTCATCAATCAGAAATAATGTTGAAGAAGTGATATTGTCGCAAAAATACTTTAGGTTGCGAAGGTGTGAACTGTAAGTACTTAAATCATTTTCAATCGACTGCTCATCGCCAATCTCAATAAAAATCTGTTTAAAAATTCCTGTTTCCGAATAATCTTTCATCGGAACAAGCATTCCGTTTTGCAGCATATACTGCAACAATCCGGCGGTTTTCAGGCATACCGATTTACCTCCAGCATTTGGCCCGGAAATTATCAGGATGTGCTGTTTTTCATTCAGCTCAAACGTAAGAGGAACGACTTCTTTTTTTTGTCGCTTCTGCAAAAGAGAAAGCAGTGGATTTACCGCTTCGTACCACACCATCTGCGGAGTGGCCGATATTTTAGGTTTTGAAGCGCCCATATCCAGTGCCACCAATGCTTTGGCTCTGATAAAGTCTATCTGCCCCATAAATTGATAGGCATCAATAATTTCGGGCAATTCAGGACGTAATTGATTTGTGAATTCGGTAAGGATTCTTATAATTTCCTTTTTCTCCTCGTACTCAAGGTCACGCAAATCGTTATTCATCTCAAAAATCTCAGCCGGCTCAATATAAGATGTAAGCCCGCTCGCAGATTCATCATGAATGAATCCTTTTATTTTTCTTTTATTGGATGAATAAACAGGCACAACAGCTCTTCCGTTGCGGATGGTTATTTCTGCCTCATCAGGCACCAGGCCGTCTTTTTTCAGCGATTGAAGAATTCTTCTGGTTTTTTTATCAATGGAATTACTGATGGAAACTATAGAACTTCTGATTTCACGAAGCCTTTCCGATGCCGTATCTTTAATTATTGCCTTGTCGTCAATAATTTTTGACGCCGACAGAATGATTTGTTTATTAAAAGCAGGTAATGCCAGACTTTCGTTCAGCACAGGATATTTCAAACTCCTTTTTTGCAGATATTCCTTTATTGCTCCAATTGCGGCATAACTCAATTTGAAAAACATGAGTTCTTCCGTTTCTATCCATGTTCCTTCAAGACGGATTCTTTTCAGTTCAGGAGTACAATCATAGAAATCCTGTGATGGAAAGTACTCTCCCGAAATTAATATTTGTCTGAATTCTTCTGTTTGCGATGTAAATAGTTCAACAGATGCAAAATCATCAAGGAAATGCATGACTTCGGCATTTGACACACCGAGGGCACACAGGCACTTTTCCTTCAGGAGAAGGCGTATCCGGTCAAACCCAGTCTTTAGCTCAAATGTTGCAGGAAAAATCAATTACAAAAGTTTGTGCAAAGATATAGTATTTGAACCTTTTCATCAGGCATGGACTGATTCTGATAATTCATCATACACCTTTTCATACAGATTGATTCCGGTCTCAAGTGAATAGAACTTTGCGGCCTGACTTCTAATATATGCAGGATCTGTTGTAAGAAGTCCGCTGATATTATTGATGGTTTCACTAAAAGTGTCTTCCGAAAAATCACCGACAACCAAACCCACACCGGCATCCTGCAATATCCGGTCAACATCGCCAATGCCACTGTTGCATATTAATGGAATGCCCATACTCATAATCTCTCCCATTTTAGTAGGCGAGGATGCTTTTTTTGAATAGGCCTGCTTTACAAAAAACAAGCTTATATTGCTCAGCCCGAGCAATGCCGGCACTTCGTCTCTATTAGCTGCAATAACAAAAATATCGTTTCCCGGAATACCTGATGAGGTTGATTTATTAATGATAATTTCTTTGTCGTCCTGAGTAATGTACAGAAAGCGTGCGCTGGGAATTACGGTTTTCATTTGGGTAAAAAAGCGAATCATTTCATCGGTCAGATACCAGGTACCAATGCTTCCCAGATACGAAACAATGAAATCGTTTCCGGAAATTTGCAACTTTTTGCGCAGCAAATCGGTTGATTGCTGTGTTTTGGTTTTATCAAACAACGCCATATCGCAACAGCAGGGGATTACCTGAATTTTATTTTCTAAACCTTTAAAATAATCCCATCCCGATATTTCACTTTTTGCATTGTTCGTAAGTGAAATGATTTTGTCTGCAGCCAGCAAAAAGTCGCGTTCTTTTTTTTTGAAATACGTAAATATCGTTTTGAACAGCGGATTTTTTAGATTCCAAAGCCCCCCATCTACGCGCTCATCGGCCCATAAACCTCTCATGTCAAAAACAAATTGACACCCGAATTTTTGTTTCATTGCCAGTCCTGTAAATGCGGCAATATAACTCCGGCAATGAACCACATCAAAATGGTGAATGGCATAAAGCTTTTGAGCATTTTTCCGCATCGTCATTATGTCCATTACCGTTGAAATTACCGGTGGGCTTGATGTATAATGCAAGGGAACCCATTTTATGGAAGCACGGTCGAGTTGAGCCTGTATCGTTTCGCGGAATTTTTCGAACCGGCCCGGCTTCTCACAACTCATTAAACATATTTCATGACCTGCACGGCTCAATCCCTCTAGATAAGGTATTACCTGTGAGCGCCCCAAGGGGTCTGTCATTCCATCATAGGACACATATAAAATTTTCACGGGCAATTCGTTGTATTATTGTGAATCATTAATATTCAATGATAGTGCGCAAAATTATTACTTTTGTTTTCAATTCATCCGAAAAACTTAACAGAACAAACTATGCGTTGGGAGAATCTGAATATATTTTCCGCTTTTGATGCATTCATTGTCCCAATGTTTTTCCTAATTATTTTAGGCTTGGCATACGCCAACAAACAGCGCAAAATTAAGACCAATCCAGCCTACAAATACTACATACCAGGACTTGTCGTAAAAATGCTCGCCGCAGTAATCTTTTGTTTTATCTATACATTTTATTATGGTTATGGCGATACCGTTGATTACTTTGTTGGCGGAAGATCCATGGGTAATCTTATGGTTGCCGATTTTGATCATTACATGCAAATTATGCTTACCCAAAAGCAGCCCTGGTATTATTATGGCTATTTCACAAATGAGACAGGCTTCGCACCCTATTTTATGTGGAAAGATCCCCATACTTTTTTTGTAATCAAGTGCGTTAGTCTAATCGTAAATATTGCATTTAAAAGTTTCCTTGCCACGGCGATTTTGTTGGCGGCTCTTTCGTATGTTGGTGTGTGGAAGTTGTATTTGTTTTTTACACACTACTACCCAAAAATGACTAAAGAACTTGCTATTGCTGTGCTTTTTATCCCATCCGTAATCTTCTGGGGGTCGGGCATTATGAAAGACACATTTACGTTTGCCTCATCCTGCTGGTTTATTTATTCTGTATTTAAAATATTTGTAAAGAAGGAACAGATTCCACTACACATTTTCACAACCCTTATCACTGCATTTATCATTTTATCAATCAAGCCATATATTTTTGTTGCGCTGATGCCCGGCACACTTATTTGGGTATTTTATCAACGAATGCGAAAAATAAAAAGCCAGTTCTTTAAAATTTTACTCTTCCCCATCATAATTATTGTTCTATTCGGGATAAACACGCTGCTATTCTCGGGAATAAAAGATTATCTGGGCGAATTTGGAAGTTATGACAATATTGTAAAAAGGGCTCAGATTATCAAAGACGACCTTACACGCGAGGAACAATATGGTAAAAACTATTATGATGTAGGAACTATTGGCGGTGGTGCCGGCGACATGATTAGTAGTGTTCCGAAGGCCTTAATGGCCGGACTTTTCAGACCATTTTTATGGGAGGCTGCAAGTCCTGTTATGATGATGTCCGGTCTGGAAAACACTATCCTTTTGCTGCTGACAATTTATCTCATCATTAAAATCGGGTTTATTAAATTCTTTACGCAAATTTTTGCCGACCCTGTTTTGGTTTTCTCTTTCACATTTATGCTGTTTTTCCTTTTTGGAGTGGGTCTCGCCACGGCTAATTTCGGTGCACTTGTTCGCTATAAAATACCGGCAATGCCGTTTTTTGCTGCAACATTACTTATTCTATACGGTAAGATGAAAGAGAAACAAAAGGACGAAGAAGCTGAGCGGTTGGCTAAACGCAAAGAGCGGCAACAGCCACTCTATCCGCAGTGAAAGAATTTCTCCACAAGTTTCATGATTTCAGCTTCATTTCCGGAAATATTATTTCTTAAACTGGCATCATCAAACCGCTTTAATCCCTTTTCAATTCCTTCGAGTAAAGCCGCCGGGAAAACATCGTATTTTTGATAAATTTCCGCCTGTTTTTCTAACATTTCTGCTGACGCAGCGCAGCTAACCGGTAATTGCGATAACTGGCTTGCGCGTTCGTTATGTTCTTTGTTGAAAATATTTACATCAACATAGGTTTTCTTTGCAAATTCCAATGAATCTTCCATCTCAAAACCATGGCGCGCTGCCACTACCAAACCGGCCATTGTCAGATAAATATCTGCAGAGCCATCTGGGCAACGAAATTCAATCGTCTGCTTGTCTGAGAAATCGCTTTTAGAAACCGGTTCATTCGGATTGGCGTGACCTATCATGTTTTTAGTGCCACACCAACCAAGCGGAACCCTCACCAATACCGACCTGTTACGATCTCCCCAACAAATATTTGTCGGCGCTTCCTGATGTGGAACCAAACGGAAATAAGATGTCGGGTTCGTATTCCCAAAAGCCGTAAGTGATGGTGCCAGTGTGAGATATCCTGCAACCATTTTGCGCGCTTCTGCGGTTAAGGTTCCGCAATTAGTAAGCAAGTTACGCCCATCTTTTATCAACCGTGTATGTATATGCAAACCGCTTCCGGCCTTGCCCGTCGTAATTTTAGGCGCTAAAGTTAATGTGATGCCATGCTTGAATGCAAGCGTACGCAATATCCATTTCGCGATAAGCAATTGGTCGGCAGCATCCTCAACATCAACAGGAGAAAACTCAATTTCATTTTGCTCATATTCCAAATCACCAATTGAAAAATTACCGACTTCCGAATGCCCGTATTTTAAGTTGCCGCCACATTGAACAATTGCCAGCATGGCTTCTGTCCGAAAATGCTCCCACTTTGAAAAAGGAAAGGACTCATGATAACCTTTTTGGTCGGATGCGGTAAAAAGAGCATTTTTTTCACTTATAATATAATATTCAAGCTCTCCCATGGCCTCAAAAGAAAACCCGGTCACAGATTTAAGCGATTGGTGAGCCTTTCGAAGCACATATTCAGGCGCCATTTCTAACGGATCGCCGTCTTTATTATAATAAGAGCACAAAATATCAATGGCCGGAATTTCACTGAAGGGATTCAAAAAAGCCGTTTTATATCTTGGCACAACATAAAGATCGCTTGACCCTGCTTCAATATACGGAAAGAGGCTTGATCCGTCGACCCGTTCGCCTGAGGATAAAAGCTGGTCGAGATGAGCAAGACTGTTTATTACAATATTTAATGTTTTTAACCGACCGTCGCTCCCGGCGTATCTGAAATTCACCAAACGGATACTTTTATCACGAACAAAGTTGATAATATCACTTTTTGTAAAATCTTTGGATGGTTTGTTCAAATGCTGAACCAGTTGATTTTGGTTCATTTCAGTATTTAATTTGTCTGACATAACGATGCTTTTTTTACAATTTTGACTGGGAGCAAACATAATAAAAAATAAATTACTGAATCAGTCTATTCCTGTTAATCAAAAAATAAAATACACCCCGGCTTTGCAAATAGGGATTTTGTTGTACTTTTGCACACCTCTCTTCGTAGCTCAGTTGGTAGAGCAGCTGACTCTTAATCAGCGGGTCGAAGGTTCGAGTCCTTCCGGGGAGACAAAACTGTTTTAGTAAACAGTTAACAATAAATACGTTATTATTCTATTAAAAGGGAGTGTTTCGCTACTTGCAAAACACTCCCTTTTTCTTTTACCTACCCAACAACTGTTGTTCATAACTTTTCTACACTAAGAAAACAATGCTAATTTTAGCATAAAATACTAATATTATGCACTTTAATTAAATTTCTAAACCAATACGGCAAAAACCACGACAAATATTTTCATCTACATTATTTGCTTTTTCATAAGGTATTTTTGTATCTTTGTCTTTAATTATTGAAAATAACGTGCAAAAACATCGTAGAATTGAGAAGCGTGTCAACAATAACCGGTCAAGTTATACACTTGCAAATGCAGGAACCGGCGCATTATACGCAGGAAACGCTCTACAATGTTTTATATAAAGAGTGTAATGGCATAATAAAGAAGTTCGTTTATCGTCATTTTGGTACTGAAGATGATTTTAATGATTTGATGCAAGAAACCTTTCTTGCTGTTTCAACAAAATTAAAAAAAAGTGACCTTCACGGCGTTCTTTCTCTTAAAGCATACTTAATCGGAGTGAGCCGCAACCTTTGGTTCAAAGAATTAGAGCGCAAAAGGTTGAGCGAACGGTTTCTCCCCGAAATAGAAGTTTCGTGCAACGACGATGACGATGATTACACAGATTCGCTGCAACAACGATATAACCTCTACTGGAAGTATTTTATACGGCTCGGACATGAATGCCGAAAAATAATTAACTCGGCATTTAAAAAGGAAGCGAGCGCAGACACAAGTTATAAACTGGGTTATACCAGAGATAATTTTTACAAGAGAAAATCACTTTGCTTGAAATCATTATACAATAAGATAAAACAAGATCCATTATTTAACAATCTAAAATTCGACTGAGATGGGATACATAGAGCAGATTGAGAAGTACATCAACGGCGAATTGAAGGGAAAGGATCTGGTACAGTTTGAAGACAAACTCAAACAAAACCAGAATTTATCCCGCGATGTTGCCCTGTTCAGGGACATGAACGGATTTCTCCTGTCAAGGCAGGCAGAAATAGCGCAGTTCATGGAAACCGGCACGGCCATCCATCAATCGCTTATTGATGACGAACGGAAACATGTGGAGAACTTCGGGACTCAAGACCGGATTAACAGGATCTCCGCATACATCGGACAGAGCGAAGATAACAGTCAGATTGCCTGGTTGCATACTGAAGCAATCCTCTATCCCGAAATGGTTGATGAGATTATCGGCGACATACACATTGACAGGTTCAATGGCGGTCGCTTATCTCCCGACGAATGTCTTGTACTGTATGAAAACCTTTGTACGGTTTACAATTCATTCAACTCAATCAACCGCAGCATAGACGAGTTACTTATGGACAAAGACTATGCAGGGAATAGATCGCGCCGCTATCTTTACAGCTCAAATCCGAAAGAAACCAAAGTTATACAACTTGATCAGAAAAAACCTGCACCACGGATAGGCCGGGTCAGATGGGCTGTTGCAGCCTCTCTCGCACTGCTTATCGCAGCATCGAGTATTGTGATGCTCACCGTGAACAGAATGCCGCAGGGCAATCAGTTGTATACAGAGTATTTTTCACCCTATCAGGCTGATATGACTCTGAGGGATGGCGGAATCGAAAACAACTCCTTTGCTAACGGAATGGATTTGTTTACTGCTAAAAACTTCAACGAGGCCATAACCCTCCTCGGCAATGTAGAAGCTAGCGATCAAAATTATGTCGCTTCTCTATTTTACCGTGGATTAGCCTACATGCAAACCAATGATCACCGCAGCGCAAAAGCTGAATTTTTATCAGTAATCAATTCGGGAAAAACAAACCTGACCGCCGATGCACAATGGTATCTTGCCTTGTGTTACATCAAGTTGGGCGAAGTGAGCGAAGCCAAAACCATGCTCCGCACGATTATCAAATCAAACCCGTTTGATAAAGAAAAAGCTGAAACACTGCTGAATCAATTGTAAGAAGCGGTAACCCCTGAAGGTTATAACACAGAAAACGCTTCAAAAATCTTTTGGAAAGAACGATTGCCACACTCTGGCAGTCGTTCTTTTTTTATTGATTCATCGGCACAATCATTTATCATATGCAAACTTAAACCTGCCCGATGGCCTGACCCTGAGTTTACGCTTCCGACGGAGGTAAAAGAACAGAAACAAGAAGGCTGCAACAAATACTACTGCCGAAATTAAATAGGCATAGAACCGCCAATGCGAAGTCGGGATATTTTTCATAGGCGAAGGACTGCCTATTAAAATATACCCTGACCAATATGCCGGATGTGAAATAGTGGAATTTGATTTTTTTATGAAATCAAGTTTTGCCTTTTGCAACGCATCGTCCTTACTCATGCCCAATGCAAGATTTCTGTAAAACGCCTGCATGATGGTCGATCCCGAAAGGTCACTCACAGGCCACAATGATGTAATAATACTGCGGCAGCCGGCATAAATAAACGTGCGTGAAAGACTCATTAACCCTTCGCCCAATACCATTTTTCCGCTGCCAGTGCGGCATGCACTCAGCACTACCAGGTCGGTTTTAAACGACAATTGGCGAATTTCCGTCACATCCAGAATTCCATTATCGTCCGGACTTCCATCGGGAGAGAAAACCAAGCCCGACATCAGCGGATTATCCTCGTTGGTGGTACTGTGCATTGAAAGATGAAGAATAGATGCTTCAGGCGCATTCTCAATAAATGATGCACGCGTAGCAGCAGTTCCACCATAAAAGGTTCCTTTCCAAATTCCGGCAACGGCTTCGGCTTCACGGCGCGCCTCGCGCAGCGGAGGAAGCTTTATTTTACGCGTGGTGCCCGGTATTGGCGTACTGTCTAACAAACTGTAATCAGGAGCATAAGCAATCATTCCACTTCCCTGATTATCTCCGGCGGTTAAGGCAGACGACAGCCAGGTAGCCGAATAAACGTAACTGAATGCAAAACGTTCAACAAGGTATGACATCCCCCGGAAATCCAAAAGCTGTTTCGCAGTATCACCGGGCGGTTCCTCCATCAGCGCGTCAAATGTCATGTATCCCAGACGGGCATCAGGCGCAATTACAACGTGATCGGCATCTCTGAGTAAAGGCATGAGCGGCTCCATGAGCCCCACATAGAGTTTATGTGCCATCATCCCAAAACCATAAATATACTTGTTCGTGTATGATGACGGTGCTTTCCGTGCAAGGTCCGTCTTGAATTTGTTGGCAATGCCGTAAAACGAAGTGTCTGTTTTGATTCTTACTACTGAAAAAGAATCGCATGTAACTACAAATGCATAAATAACCGAATCGGTACAAGCGTATTCCACAAGAGCCATTCCCTTTGGCATCAATCTGGAAAACTGGACCGGGTCGGCTGTTTGCGTACTGTATTTGGCCGCATAGTATGCAGGGTATTCTTTCTCAAGCCATGCAGTGAGCTTTTCGCGCTGAGCATACAGCTGCACAAGTTTTTGCCTTGCCGAACCACTATTTCCTCCAAACGCCTCAACGGCAGAGCCATTGCCCGAAAGCACTTTTTCATAACCGGCAATCTCGTTTTTCAATTTAGTTTCAAATTCAATTACCTGACTTGGAACGCCCGATTGGCTAAGTGCAGATGCATTTCGCTGATCGGCCATCAGGGCGCCGGCTTTATTCAGCTCAGCATATCGGAAAGCACGTGCCAGATAAATCTGCTTACGCGTAAGCGAATGCAATTTCACGGCAACATCTATGGCTTCAAGGTATATCGGCGTTCCTAACTCAGACAGGAACAACTTACTGTCTTCAACCATGTAGCTCTTTTGCACCATACTCAGCAGATCCATGGCTTTTTCATAGGTGCGCAACGATAAGTTGAGATAATACTCTTTTTGCGCCGGATACACTTCGGCCATCAGTGCATATGCCTTTGCCTTGCCGTTAAGCGCGTTTCCCAGGTGCATTACGAAAGGCGTTGATTTAATGTCCGGATTTTTCAGAAAGCTCATATCATCAAATCCTGTTGATACCGCTATCAGCGCTTTTTGGTAATAATACAAAGCGCTGTCAGGCTTGTTCATTTTAAGCCAGTAATAACCCTGGAACTGCAGCGCAAGCGATGTTTCCTGATGTTTCAGCCCATAAATGGCAAGATACCCCGCTAATGCCATTTTTATTTGAGCATCACCATCTTTGAACCGCCCATGGTCGCACAGAAATTTTCCGTATTGTACTCTGATTTCAATATTCTGGCTCTCAACAGGATTAAGCAATGCCCACTTGAAGCAGTTCTCTGCGTTGGCAGAATCCTTTAAGTAGTTGTAGCATTTCGCCAGCTCCCCGTATTCCTGAAAATACGGATAGGGCGAATTTCTTTTTAATTCAATCGATTGAGTAATGCATTCGAGCGCTTTTGCATATTCGTGCTTTTGCATATAGCACAGTCCCAGAGCCTGATAGGCGCCTGATTTATAATAGAAAGAATAAGCACTATTTTCCTTTTCAAAATAGAACAATGATAAATCAAGCATTCTGATTGCTTTATCAAAATCGCCGAGAAAAAAGCTTATATAGCCCTTATTTGTAATTACATTCCCTAATGTTGAGTACTGCTTCTTATTAACCTTATTACAAAGATACTCTGATGCATTAAGGTACTTCGATGCAGAGTCGAACTCCCATAGCTTGATAAACATCAAACCAGTATTTAAGAGCTTTTCAGGAATATTTTCAACAGACTTTTTTTGTTTTATATAGCTTGAAAGATCCTTTTTAGAATAGCTGAGTGCGCGTTTATAATCACCGAGAACCTCATAAATGTACGCCATTGTCCTGAAATACGGGGCAATTGTATCGGGATTTGCTTTGATAAAGGCAGATTTTTCAGCAAGATTATAGAAATATAGCGCTTCGGAATATTTACCAAGCATGTAAGATTGATTCCCTTTTTTGATATTGGCGTTAAAATAATCAACTTCCGCAGTCTGTGATTTGGCATTTATATGAGAAATTACCATCAAAAAACAAAAGAAAAAACATTGTTTTAAATATCTCTTTATTAATATTTTAACAACACTTTCATTCATAATAATACTGCGTTTTTAATATTTGTAATATCTTCAAAGTTATTATAATAATCTATTCCATTTAAGTTGGTTGGTGCAATGATCTAAATATTCAGTTACACCCTGCATTTTGCTTTATGTAATCCTTTATTTTCGGTCATTATATGAGTTTTCAACAAATTCAAACGACTTATCAACAATTCTTTTGATGCCAGCACCTCAAATTATTTAAATAACAAATACTAAATATGAAATAATATTTAGATGAAGATGAAATTATAAACAATGAACATGCATAGATTAACGACATTATTCTAAGTCTGTTTCCTTACCTATATCAACTTGCTGTGAATGTGACTTGTAAGAAATTCTTGATAATTATGAAAGTTGCTGTTTTAAAGACGTTTAGTAAATATAAACTATTAAAATGATTAGATAAACACTTCTGTTACTGAAAACTGTCGAAAATTTAACCCTGTCAAATGTAAAAACTGCCTATTCCCTTCATAAATTTGCTGAACAATTCGATGTAAGAATGTTCTTTAATTTACTGGTTTAAATTTATTCTCCGGATTCTCCAAATAACTTTGATTGGTTTATTGCATTTACTGACCATCGTATGTTTGAGGCATCCTGACAATATAAAAGTAGTACTTGGTTACATATTCATTTTGGCAGCCCCCGAAAAGTTATTAACAGGCAAATGAAGGATGCGGTGTCAAAAAAAAATCAGTAACAAAGGGTTTTAGTATTCGGAAATTTTGTTTCAATAAATAAATGTTTAACAACCAAATCAGAGAAAAATGAAAAAGTTCGCAAAAGTTGTAACCGTGGTTATCGCAGCTGCCTTTATTTTCGGCAGTGTTGTTAGCTCATCAGCAATGTCGATTGATCCCCCTTCGGGTGGTGGCAGCATTGTTAAAACTACACCTCCTCCTCCTCCTCCTCCCAGGCCGTAATACTATTCAAAATACGATTCTTAAAATAAAGAACAGTATTTGAATACCTCTGGGGAAAGATTAAAAGAGGTAAATTAAGGTTAAATCAAAATTTCTCTTCCGGGGGAAGACAGTCAAGGACTGTTTTTTCTCCGGAGGAGTATTTATATAAAATCTATTATTCATGAGACTTTCAGAACGATGGTCTCATGAATTGTTTATAAATAGTAAGGTGCAATATTTTTCAACTTTCTTTTCTTAGAGCTACGCACTATTTCGGTGTTTTTTAATAAATATTGATTCAGATATTCTTACCTTCAGTAACTAACATGGTACGAAGCAGAGAAATACCCGAAAGAAATAATTAACTTTGAGGCACAGAATTGGTCGGTTCATTTGTAACTCATGGAAACGAAAACTCTACTCTAATGGAACCAGATGAAAACTCAAAGCACCTTACAGCTAACGTTAAAGTTGGCGAAGATATAGTGCAGGCCGTTTGGGAAAAGGCGAGGATTATCCCGGAAGTCAGCCCCGACAGATGGCGCAAAGATCAGAACGGAGCATGGATAGGGCGGGATAAGTTTAACGACAGTAGCTTACCACTTTCGTTCGGATGGAAGTTAAGCTATATACTGCCTCCCGAAGATGGCGGCCCAGACGAACCAGAGAACCTAAAACCATTACAGTGGGAAAATGCTGAGGCCACAAGGCGCAATGCGCAGCGAAATGTAGTGACCAGTGATGGTTATCATAATACTTATTTCGCTAATTTAAAGCGCTTCCCGTCCGAATAACATCCAAAAAATTAAAAAAAAAAAAAAATACCAAGTTCTTCCTCTTCCAACCCTTATGAAAAAAACAGAAACAACTAAAAAGCATTTCAGTATGATTGTTCATCCTGAAAGAGTCCGAGCCGAAGCCAGGCGTATTCTGAACACACGATACACCGAAGAAGACGGTTGGATTGTAAATTCAACACTCTCGTGGCAGCCCCATCTGCCCGATTTCATTATTGACCGCTACTGCGGAAGAAATACAGAACGCGTAGTTGCCGTAATTATTTTCGAGGAACAAATTACGCACAGGCATATTAACCGCATTGATGAAATTTCATCCAGACTTACCGGGCACAATTTTCTGTCGGCCGGAAAAATAATTATTGTGCCTGAAGGTTGTGACACATCACTCATTCACTCAGATACCGAAATTCTTGCGGTGTAGACAAACACTGCAAATACTCTCCCGGTTTTTTACCTGCACGATGATTGCTTGTTCGGACGGTTCATGATATTTCGCAAGACACGCTTAAACCCTGTTCGTTTTAAGGTTGTTTGTGAAAATAATGCATTGAATTGGGGCTCATCAAGGTTCCGCCAGTCTTCATCAGTCATTGATTTTAACACGGGATTTAAGCTGAAGTCGCTGCAGTTGTGCGGTTCTGCCTTCCTATTGTATGGACAGACATCCTGACAGACATCACAGCCAAATATCCAATTTCCGGTTTGCCCGATTTCATCGGCTGTAAAATCCGGTTTCTGTTCAATCGTTTGATATGCTATGCATTTTCGAGCATCAATAACGCCGGGCATTACAATCGCTTTCGTTGGGCAGGCATCCATACATAATGTGCAGTTGCCGCAGTGTTCCAATGATGCAATATCAGGCTCAAGTTCAAGATTGGTAATAATACTGCCAATAAAGAAAAATGATCCTTTTTCACGGTTTATAAGCAGCCCGTTTTTACCGATCCACCCAAGACCGCACTTCATTGCCCATGGTTTATCCATAAAAGAGCCGGAATCAACCGTTGTAACTGTTTGGTATGGTCCGAGGATATTGATAAAAGCGGCAATACGCTTGAGTTTCTCCATCACCACGGTATGGTAATCGCGCCCCAGCGCATACTTTGCAATTCTGAATGTGCTGTCGACCGGCTGTTCCGGGGGATAATAATTAAACAAGCCCGTGATTACTGTTTTAGCGCCATCCAGCAGCAAGCGCGGATCGGCTCTTTTTTCCTGCGAATTGGCAAGCCACGTCATTTCTGCATTATACGACAGGCCGATCCATTGTTTTAACTGTTCTGATTCATTCTGGAGAAAGGCCGCACGGGCAGTTCCTGCCATATAAAATCCTTCATCGTGAAAACGGCTAATTATGGAGGCTTTTAGATGACTATTCTCATTCAGGTTCATTGGCTGAGGCTATTTTCTTATGCAGAAGTTTTGAAAAGCACCCATGATTTCATTCCTGAAAAGATTCGCTTTTTGTTTGATATCAGGCTCTCCATATTCAGTATATGAAAAAATCAGAAAAGATTCTGCTGAGTGTTGGGATTGATTCGTCCCAGATGCCGGTAGGCATTTTCTGTTGCTTCGCGTCCGCGAGGCGTACGCATCAGGTATCCTTCCTGGATAAGAAATGGCTCATATACTTCTTCGATGGTACCGGTATCTTCGCCAACGGCCGTTGCAATGGTGGTGATGCCCACAGGACCGCCTTTAAATTTATCAATGATTGTGGTGAGTATCCGAATATCCATTTCATCGAGGCCATTCTTGTCAACATTTAGCGCGGTAAGCGCCATGTCGGCAATTTTCATGTCAATGGAGCCATCGCCTTTTATTTGCGCGAAGTCGCGGACACGGCGCAATAAAAGATTGGCAATACGGGGTGTTCCGCGACTGCGGCGTGCAATTTCGGCAGCAGTATTGGGCATGATAGGAACCTTAAGTATACGTGATGACCGGGTAACAATAGAAGTGAGAATACTGCTGTCGTAATACGACAGGCGCGAATTGATACCAAATCGTGAGCGCAGCGGAGCAGTAAGTAATCCGGAGCGTGTTGTTGCCCCAACAAGTGTAAATGGGTTGAGTGATATTTGTACACTGCGGGCATTGGGTCCGCTTTCTATCATGATATCGATGCGGAAATCTTCCATGGCAGAATACAGATATTCTTCCACCACGGGCGAAAGGCGGTGAATCTCATCAATAAAGAGAACGTCGTTTGTTTCAAGATTTGTAAGCAATCCGGCAAGTTCGCCGGGTTTATCGAGAACCGGCCCGGAGGTGGTTTTAATGCCAACGCCCAGTTCATTTGCAATGATGTATGAAAGGGTTGTTTTTCCAAGTCCCGGAGGGCCGTGAAGGAGGACATGGTCGAGAGCCTCACCTCGTTGGCGGGCTGCTTCAACAAAAATCTTCAGATTACTCACCACATTATCCTGGCCAATAAAATGTTCGAACGACTGAGGTCGCAAGAATTTTTCGAACTCCAGTTCGGCAGGGCTAAGGTTTTCTTCTGAAGGATCCAGTACTTCGTTCACCATTTTGAAATAAATTCGGTATAATGGCAAAAGTACTAAAATGGCGCAATATAAGTACGCTGATGCAGTAATAAATGGAGGGTACCGATACAATTATCGAAAATAATTTCATAAATTAGCTGAAAATTTCAACTATTGTTAATACCCCATAGATATGAAACAGATAATTGTTGCCATCGATTTTTCTAAAGGCTCACTCCATGCCTTGGAATATGCAATTTCAATAGCCAATGTTATGAAAGATGCGAATATCCGTATGGTATGGGTAGATAAACCGGAAGCGGAAGATTCGCTGTTTGCTTCAGTCAATAAGGAAAATCAGCATCGGCTCGAAGCCAAAAAGCGCATGGAAGAAATTATTGAACGTTATTCTAAACAACTAAAAAAAGGCACTATAACCTATAAACTTCGCAAGGGGAAAATTTACAAAGAGGTTGCCAATCAAGCCAAATATGATGATGCATACTTTGTGGTTGCCGGGGCGCATGGTGTTTCGGGCTTTGAATCTTTCTGGATTGGCAGTAACGCGAATAAAATAGTTTCGTATGCTCCATGTCCGGTAATTACTATCCGCGATGGGTTCAACATTAAAAAAGGTATCAGGAAAATTGTTTTACCGATTGATAATTCAGCGTCTACCAGACAAAAAGTGCCGTTTGCGATGGAATTCGGATCATATTCATGTTCTGAAATCCACATCCTTGAACTCCAGTCCTCATCGTTAAAAGGGATTCGCGGCAAGGTTACCAGCTATGCCGATCAGGTTGAAAAATACATGAAAGATCACAACTGTAAAGTTGTAAGAAAAAGCCTCGATTGTGACAATATTACCACCAGCACAATTAAATATGCTGAGCAGACCGGCGCTGATATGATTATTATTATGACCGAGCAGGAAGAAGCTACATCCAATATTTGGCTGGGTCCGTACGCTCAGCAGATGGTGAACAATTCGCCGGTGCCGGTGTTGAGCGTTCATTCCAAAGAAATTGCTACGCTTGAAAAATAATTTGTGTGCTTAAAATGAAATTTGCGGCAGGTTTTTTGATTAACCGGACTTCAATAATTCCGATCATGAAGGGTGTATTTCTATTACTCGTTTTTGTGATTGCCGGCTCGTATTCGGTAACAGCGCAGACTGTTAAACCGGGAAGGGTTGAATATATCAAAGACGACCGTGTAGAAACGCTGTTATGGAAACATAAAATTATCAACGGAAAGCAAAAGAAATACGGTTGGCGTGTACAGATATTTTTCGATTCAGGGAATAATTCAAAAAGCAGGGCTTTCAGTAAAAAAGGATTATTCATGGCGAAATTCCCTGACGTTGGATCCTACATGACTTTTCAATCACCCAATTATAAAATCCGTGTAGGTGATTTCCGCACGCGCATGGATGCCGAAGGATTCAAGCAGCAGATACTTGGCGATTTCCCGGATGCCTTTGTTGTAAAGGATGAAATCAATTATCCTTCGTTTTAAGGATGTTTCAGATTACTCGTCCTATCAGACAATTTTAATTTTACGTGTAAAAAAAATGACTTTTCGGAGATGGCAAGGCATTTCACAACAGTAAAATAATTTTGCACATTATTCCGAACCAGGGATTGTATAATAAAACAATGAGGTATTGTTGGACTACCGTTTATCGCACCAAATTGATGAAGCCTTTGAGCTGGGCGCTGCGCCGGGCTTTATCGGTATAATTGATGAGCCAGTAGTACACGCCATCACTACATTTCTGTGAACCGACACGCCCATTCCAGCCGGTTTTCAAGTTTTCAGTACTAAAAATAAGCTTCCCCCATCGATTGAATATCTGCATCTCACCATTCACAATAAAATCCACATTTGACGGTGCAAACACATCATTGGAGCCGTCGCCGTTGGGTGTGAATACATTTGGTATTTTGATTTCGAGTGTATCCAGAGGTGTTTCGGGTTTCTGATATAATTCGCCCGGAGGATTATTGTTATCTATTTCGTCAGGAAGCGTGGACTTGAAGTGGGCAATTATTGTATCTTTTATTGTGAGTGTAATTTTTACGGAATCGTTGTAAATGCCCGGATTGAATGTATGATGTGCTGCTTCCCATCGTTCGAACTGGTATCCGCTGTAGGCTGTTGCTTTAAGAAGCGTTGACATATTTCCGTAATAATTTCCGGACCATGGAAATGCTGAAAGACTGAGCGAATTAATATTTATTTTTCCTGCACCCGGCGGGTCTGTAAGCAATGTTACATTGTAGGGACCCGTAAGCGTGTAGCAATCTATCATTCCCTGCGAAAGGGCTAAACACCGGGCATCAATAAAATTCTTCAGTGCCTGAACATTTGCCTGCCAGCCTGAGAATGTTCCGCCCCAGCGGTTCACCTGCCCGTTCATTTCGGGAGTAATAACCGCGATGAGGCTGTCGAGCAGAAACTGCATATTATCGCATGAGAAAACCGTATTTGAAAGGTCGGCAAAGCGGGCCACGTAATACTGTTTGAAAACGTCGTTCGCCATAAGCGCATCTAAAATAAGGACGTGTCCCTGGCCTCCCGGATCGGGGAATTGCTCAGGGTTGCAAGGATCGGCATCGGGCAGGGTGCTTGGAACGCCGGTATAATTTATATAATGACCGAAAGTTGCATCTTCATCCCACAGACAGAAGCGCCATTTCTTTTTTGCGGCATTGGGATTGAGCCCGCGCCACCATTCGGTATTCCAGTTAAGCCAGTCGCTGCAAACAACATAAGAGTTCAGCACAAAATAATCCACCAGGCTTTTCACGTTTAACAAACTGTCGGCGTAATGATAATTTGCCGGCACAGCCATGCTGTTGCTCAAAATAAAATTTTTCAAGTTATCCCAGTCGGTTTGAGCCTGTGCTCCGCCGTATTCGCTCCATGTACCACCCCAGGTTTTCAGCATTTGCAGGTCAGGCACATCGGTATTGTAATAGAAATTAGTAAAATCGGCATCATCCACTTTTTCGCGCAGGTCATACACACCCCAGTACTGCCCGTTGCAGTATAAAATACAGGGTTCATAGGTTCGTACATCGAGGTGCAGACCACCCCGCAGCGAGAGTGTGTGTACATAGGAATCGCGAATATGCGCGCCGTCTGAAAAAGGATAGTTATCGTTAGCGCAGGCTTTCAGAATTACACGTTGAAATTCCGATCTTGTTTTTAGATGAAAAAGTGTATCAAGAAGCGCATAGTTGTATCCAAACTGGTCTTTTGTCACAAAGTCTATTCCGCGCTGACCGTAGGCCCATGAATCATTGCCGTGCTTGTTTGCCTCGCCGGTTGATTCTGTTTTTAATTGACCTGACTGATTAAAATATTCGAGGGTTGTTTGAGGATAGATGTAGCTTCCGTTGAGCAAATCGGCAATTTCATTTCCGCTTACAGAAACAACGGGAATGCTGTGCGTTACTCCAATAAAATAAGTATTTGTTTCAACAAAACTTGGTGGAATATTTGGGTCACTGCTGAATGATTTTGCCTTTAAGACCAGTGTATTATTTATAGAAACAGGGGCCGAATATTGCGTTGATGCGGCAGTTGGTTCGGTGCCGTCGGTGGTATATCGAATTGTTACACCTGCATCGGGGCTGCTTATAATCAGTGAAACGGAGCCACCGTAAAAGCCTGCCGGTTGGCTAAACACAGGTTTTATGGCATAATCAGCACAGGGCGAAAAATTAGAACTGCCGGGCGAGGGCACGCGGAATAAGGACCAAGTGGAAGCACCGTCGGTTGTGCGACCACGTGAATGATCGGTTTTTGTAGGGCTGAGTGTTATGTTTTCAAGTACAGTAAGTGATGGATTAGAGAAAACAATGTGTTCGGGCTTGCATTGTGTGAGCTTAAAATTTGTATGGCAATATCCGGTCAGGTTCACATTTTTCCCTGAACAAAAAACAATAAGATACCCGTTTGCCGGGATACTTACTGAGGGGAACATCCATTTATCAGGGTTCGACGGTTTATCGCTCAGGTAATAACCGGACATGTTAACGGCTGTGCTTCCGGTATTATAGAACTCTACCCAGTCTTCATAATCGCCATCATTATCGGGCAAAGTATAAACATTTGAACAGGAATATTCATTGATGACCACCTGAGCATGAAGCGGCATCAATAAAACAATAAAAATGAAAGAAAACAGCCAACGAATCATATACTGTATTGTCGATAAAAATTTATTGGAATTACAGTAGTGACAATCAAGGCTTCAAATTGGTTGCTTTCGTCCCAAAATGGGAGAAATACAGCATTATTTGATTAGGCTTAGACCTTCAAGAGCTGATGAATCTTCGGGTTTCATCAGCAACACTTTTCCAAAAAGAACCTTCGCTTCGCGTAATTTTCCAAGCTTATAATTCGCCCAGGCGAACATGAGCATATTATCGTAATCGAAAGGATAAAGATTGGCGACTTTTTCGAAGAATTTGAATGCCTCGTTGTAATTTTCCTTCCCATAATAAATAGAGCCAAGGCGATAGTTTGCCAGAGTATTATTCGGATCAATTTTAAGGATATCGACATACTGTGTCATTACTTTATCCCAATTACCCAAAGCTGCAGCAGGATACACGTATCCAAATTTCGGTTCGACTGCGTAAGGCATTAGTGCGATTGCTTTCTGATAATAAGCCAGTGATTCCGTAAACAGCCCGGATTCGTATGTAAGCCAACCCAGTCTTAAGTTGAGCTCATATGAGTTCTCATCATACACTTTTTTTATTTCTTCAACTGCTTTACTGTATTCAGCTTTGTTTTCCCACGCATAACTGTTTTTAAACGCCGTTTGTAAAGCGGTGTAATCCTGGCTGAATGACCTGAACGGAAATGACAGTGCAAGGCACATTATTGCCAGTGTAATTGCTGATCTTTTTAAAGTTTCCATTTTACTCCTCCTGTTATAGTATTAATTTGATAGTTATAATTCTTATAGACCACTGAATTGATAGTATTATAAAAGAAATAGCTGCCTTCTTTTTCGGTATAAAGGTAATATACTCCTAAGTCAATATGGGGTGATAAATTATAAATGAGTGACATTCCTGCCCGATATTTGGTGTGGTCGGGAATATTATTAACTACGAATGCATTCTTTTCATTGTACCCCGAAATGTCTCCATAGGTAAGGCCAGCTTCAGCATAAAGTTTCCTGAATATTTTTCCGCCAATAGTTTCGCTGAATATTATCCGTGGTTTGCCTTTGCCCGGCTGTCCGGCGTCTTTAGTTCCTGCCGAATCTCTTTCTAAAACGCCTGATAATGTGGTAAGAGAATATAGATTTAAATTCCCCAGCGGAAAAATATTCAGGGTTGCATTTGCCTGAATATAGGTTTTACTATTCAGTTGGGAAAGAGAACCCGAGATGCCAAGAGATGTGTATCCGAAATCTTTAGATATTCCGAGAAAGGCAGCAAAATCGTTTAGTTTTTGGTGCTCTTGGGTGTAGACATACCCACTAATAGTATCAAAACTTGCATATAGCGGACTGTATCGGACGTTCAGGTAATGAAATGCCGGTACAATTAACCATTTCCGATTAAGGTTAATCGTTGCCTGAATATAATACTGGTTTTGTTGCAGCATATAAAAATCCTCTTTTCTTGAAGTATCGCGGTGCTGCATAATTTTTTCTTTCTCAATACTCAGATTTGAATAGGCATGGTAAATATTGAGGAATTTTGTAATAGGGTGTTTCAAGCCAAGATGCACATAGGAATAGCTTCCGGTGAGATCAACTTCCCCATAGAGATTTGCAAGATCATCAAAGTCAGCACCGGCATATTTTTTCAGGCTATTGCTGAATATATAACCTCCTTCGGCGTATAATCCGTTCACGAACACATTTTTTTCGATTCCGAGCGATGCTCTAAGGTCAGTATTGAATTTTCCGGTCAGCATCCAGGCATCAGCGTCTCTGCCTGAATAAAGATAACACAGATAAAGATGCCTCAGTGCAAATGTGTCGGATGAATTAAATCCTACAGCCTTTTCAAATTGTGATGCTGCCAATCTGAATTTATCTTTGTTAAAGTAAGCCATTGCAATGCGCTCTCGCAGATAGAAATAGTCAAAGCCATCATCCAATGCCTGATTGCCGACAACAATCAGAGAATCCCACTGTCCGCTCAGATATAAGGCATAAGTGAGGCTGTCGGCTTTAACGAAGGTCATTTTTTGAGCGTGCGAGAACAATGGTGCCAATGCAAGCAAAATAATAATGCCTGATCTGACTACTGCACCTACTATTTTTTTTGTGCATTTCATGATTTTGATTCTGCATTTAATTGCGGATATAACTCAGGTTCAGTATATCTTGCTTCCAGTTTTTTATCACGCGAAGTGATTGTAAATTTTTCGATACGGTTGTGTCGTATGAATGTCTCAAATTCGAATTTCCGTGTCATGAAACCTGCAACACTGGCTTCAACAGAAGATTTCATATTGATGCTGCTTTCAGACAGGTCACTTGTACGGTCGGTATAAGTGAGAGAGAATTTCGTTTTCATGAACATGACAAAGGGTGCGGTAAAGTCCTGCACTATCATTAATAGCGGTCTTCTAACGGTATTCACCGGAAAAATATCAGTAATTACAAGGTTTTTGTAATAGCCGAGCAATACTTTATAGTATGCCAGATAATAGAAATACAGCAATGTGTTTTTCTTGCCTTCAAAGGCCGTGAAATATAATATCTGATCGTCGAAGCGGAAGTATATTTTTGAACGGGTTGCAGAGCACCAGATGTAAGTATTATTGAAGATGTCGGCCACTACTTCCCATTCATAGGTTTTAATCTCAGCACCTGCAGCATTATATACCGTATATGCCAACTTCTGCCCCGGAATAAAGTGAAAGGCCTTAAACAGCGACAAATCGCGTTCAACCGGAGTTACAATATCATCAATATGCGGTTTTGAAAAAGACCGCAGTTCATAATTTCCATCATTTTTGAGAATGTAGTGACCAAGAGGATAGTCAAGAGTCTTTGACCCGATGAAAGGTGTTGACTGTACCTGAAAATGCAGATGCGGTTGGGGTGAACGACCTGAGTTTCCGCAATGAGCAATGATATCTCCTTTTTTTACGTAATCACCTTTGCTTACTTTGAATGATCCTTTTTTAATGTGGCAAAGCTTGGTATAAAGACCTTCGATGTGTTTCAGCACAATTGTATTTCCCCAATTCTGCTCAGTATTTATCTGACCGATTTCATTGTCATCAATATCGTCGACTATTTCTTCCACCCATCCTGCAAAAGGCGCAACTAGTGGCTTATTATAACAATAATAATCTTCTTTACTTCTGCCTGTTCCGCGAAAGGCCATTCGGTCTTCGTCCTTGATTTCAAAATCCCAGGCATGGCGCCAGTCTTTTTTATGTGTATACTCTCCGTCGTGCCCCTGTGTAATTGTCCACTCGCCCCAGAAAGGCAGTGAAAACGCGGTATAGTAGGCATGTCTGAATCGCTCCTTGTTGTTTACCTGAGTATAAAGATTTTTTTCCGGCGAAAAATGTTGAATCAGAACGAGCTCGGGTTTATGGAAAAAGCGTTCGCGGAATTTAAGCACATACAGAAATACCAATACCATTACGTTGAACGGAAGTGAATAAATGGGAAGCTGGTAAACACCGAGCACGGTGGTAGAGGCATTAATAAGAACTGCGATTACCGGGGTAAGCAGCAATACCCACAAGAACGAGTAGCGGGATGAAATGATAAAAAATCCGCCGATAGCAATGGATGACAGAATAAAGTTGAAGCCGATGTAACTATCGGTAAGCTGACCAATATCGGCGCCTATAAAATAATAGAAAAAATAGGCAGCGTAAAAGCCTACAAGACTAAGTAGAAATGCAATGCGCGAATATAACAGTAAGCCAAATGCAATGATTATTCCGGCAAGTAAATGATACTGGAAAAATATGGCGCCTAATGATTTAAAATATAGCCGTATGCTTTCGTGCAGCTGAAGGTTATCGAACCAGAGATAGATGCGTACAGCACCCAATCCTCCGATACGGTACATGTCGTTCAGAATGAAAATGCCGCGTTCGCTCAGTTCAAGATGAGTAAAATTTCGGGCAGCCAATGCCAGCATCCAGAAACCGAGTAAAAAAGAGATACTCAGAAATGGGAGCCCATATTTGCCTATTACACCTTCGAGTACAACGGTAAGAAACAGCGTAAGCAAAGATGCAAAGAACAATAAAAAAACGAATTCAATATTCAGCTGGTAATACACGCCCAATCCGAGCCCGACAAGCAAACTGTTGAACCCATAGAATCCGGATTTAATATTATGGCGATTGAACCCGATTACATAAGCCATCACATTCGACAGCACTACACAAAGCATTCCGCTCAATCCTGCCACAGGATCAAAAAAAGTAACGATGATTAGCAGCAGCGCAAATTTATTGTTATCAGAAAAAAATATCTGCGTATAGCTATTCAGCACGCTCCGTATGAAATGCGGAAATAAATTTCTGATTCGGGTCATTCGATAAGAATTACATTACAAACTTCGTGAATCCTGACTACAATTCAAATTTTTTCAGGTGGTCAGGAACATGTTCAAAAGCAGTAATGCTCTGGATGGTCTCGTTGTCGCGGATAATATGAGGTTTACCTTGCAGGTCAATCATTACAATTTTCGGCCTGAGTGTGATAAATTGCATCCATTGCGTCATATTGTAGGCGCCCACGGAATGTATCACGAGATTATCGCCTTTATTGAGCAAGGGCAGACTTACATTATCACGAACCACATCAATATTCATGCACAGCGGGCCGTAAAGCACGGTATCTTCCGTATAATGAGTGAACGGCTGTGCAGGCGTAACTTTATGTTCGTACCAAAATGATGTAAACATCAGATTCACGCCAGCATCAATAATGGTTGTGCGTTTTCCGGACGATAACCTTTTGTTGGAAATTACCGTAGCCAGAAGATAGCCTGCGTCATCAATAAGCGCACGGCCTGTTTCAAGAATTAACAGCGGGAGTTTGTCTTGTTTGAAATTACTGTTGATGAGAACCGAAGTGATGGTTTCGGCGAAATCATCGAAGGTGGGGTTAACATCGGTTCCGGGCAGGTATGAGCCTTTCAGCGTGTTTTTCGACGCGAATCCGCCGCCCATGTCAATGTATTTTATCTCATGATTGAACTTTTCCTGTATACCGATTGCCAGATCTGCCAGTTTGGATGCCGCAACAGCGTATGCCTGCGGACTAAGCATAAATGTGCCGATATGTGAATGCAGGCCAACAAGTTCCATTTTGCCCGAGCGCATAATTTTATTCAATGCGTCCCACGCCTGACCATTTTCATAGTTAAACCCAAAGCGGTCCCACATCGGGTAAATGCCTGTATCCATATTCACACGGATGGCTACGCGGGGTTTCTTTTTCATGCTTGTGCACAACTCGGTGAGCGTATAGAACTCATCAAGGTGGTCGATGTGAATCAACGAATCGTTGTTGATGGCTTTTCTCAAATCGGCTTCGGTTTTGTCCGGACCGTTGAAGATGATTTTTTTTCCGTCAACGCCGTTGGCAATGGCTTTGTCGTATTCAAATCCCGACACCACTTCTGCCCACGAGCCTTCCTGATGGAACACGTGGCACACGGCATTCATATAATTCGTTTTATATGACCAGGCAAACTGCACTTTCGGATAGCGTGTAACGAATGCACGCTTTGCCTGCTGATACGTTGAGCGAATTGTTTTTTCTGAAATGACGAAAAGCGGCGAACCATAATCTTTTATCAGTTCTTTTACAGCCACGCCATCAATATGGGTTTTGGGATAATACTCCGTACGAAGCCCGAATTTATTGGGCATACCGGTTTCTATTTTTTTAATTACCGGACGTTCATATCTGTGCTTTTCCATTGATGTAATATTTTTTAATTTCCCCTGTTTTTACTTTGTTGTTGAGCTGCTTATACGGTGAATCGTTTAGTTGTTGAGTTGGTTAGGTGTTATTGTTTCATCCTGTAACATTACTTTTTGTCTTTTATCTATTGTCTGACGTCTAACATCTGTTTTTATAGTTCGCCTAATGTTGAAATCTGCTCAAACTCCCCGATATCAATAATGAGGTCGTATGAATAGCGTATGAAAAGTTTCCCGACAAGATATTCTGTATAGGGTGGTACTTTCTGTCCCATTGCCAGTTTTACCAAAGCTTCCGGGATATTTTGACCACATCCAACTGCCAGATACACCCATGCAGGAATACGCGGATTAATCTCAAGCAAATAATAAATATTATCGTGGCCTTTCATCAATTCCAGTTCAAATCCGCCACGCCATTTGGTGCCTTTAACAAACTTGCGCGTCATCTCCAACAGGTTCTTTTCATCAATAGAAATACCGGCCCATGCTTTTCCTTTGTCGGTGATGAACTGCTTGCGCATAGGAACAGCTGCAATGGTATTTCCTTTGCCGTCGCCAAGTCCGGTGATGTTATATTCTGAGCCGTGTACAAATTGCTGAATGATGATTGGCAAACCCCATTTAGCGCTTATCTTGTTAAAGAAAGTCTTTGCCTGATCTGCATTATAGGCGATGCTTGCATCGTAATACTTTCCTTTAACAACCAACGGATAGGTAAACTCCGACATCAGCCCATAGACTTCATTCTCTGAGAAAATGGTCTTGCTGAGCGGAACCGGAATCTTGTATTTTTTACCGAACTCATTCAGGTTGAATTTGTGCCGTTCCTCGAACTGAGCCAGCGTAGGAAGAAATGTATGAATACCCATTTCTTTCAGGTCGTTCTCAATTTTAATGAACGCATATAGCTCGGCATCAAAGTTTGGGATAATGACATCAATCCGTTCAATACTGTTGATGTACTCGAGCCGCGCCAACAGGCTGTCGGTGCCTGCCGAAGGGTACGGAACCTGATATGATTTATCGACGATATCATGCATATAAATGCCCGGTTCGAGCGACTCATATGAAAGTCCGATGATGCGCACATCAAAATCTTTCGATTCGCGCAATCCGCGTATCACGGGTATTCCGGGTCCCGGATTGTCTGTGTTGTTCAGCCCCGAAACGGCTATGGTCAGTTTACTTTTTGTCATCACCTTCAATCAGCGAGTATTGTTTGAGTACTCCGATAAAATCATAAATATCTTTTTCAATCGTCTGCTCATCCATGTTGTATGAAGCGAGAATGTGCCTGGTAATGTGCTCTATTGATTTGCCATCTTTTAGCATGCTGATAATTTCGGCGCCGACCGGGTTTACCGAAAACGACTCTCCGTTCACCGGGTTGAATAAAAAGCCCGATCCGCTGATGGCAATATTGTTATTTATCTTCATAGGGCGGAAATTATTTTATTAATATTTGTAATCTCTATTTTTTGCAATATGAAAAACACGTCAGTTTTCCATTTACAATAATACGCATTCACATGCAGGTATCGTGTATGAAATTCTTGTTTTTTCTTATGAAATTGCAAAGTTACAATAAATACAATTTCCTATCTTTCAGTTTTTTGAGAATAATAATGACGAATAGCATTTCCGAACCCAAATTTTTATAACCTTTGGAAAAGGTTTGATGATTATTTCGTAGAGTATTCAACAACATAAACCTGCACTAAAATAATGGACTCACGAAAGCCGGTTCCGGATATACTAAAAGGTGTTGCCGTATTGATGATGATTCAGGTTCATCTGACGGAACTTTTTGCCACTCAAGGATTTTATGACGGGGTATTTGGCCGTCTCTCATTATTTCTGGGCGGACCGCCTGCAGCACCTGTATTCATGGCGGTGATGGGCTATTTTATCATGGCCGGCAAAGCCTCCATGGGTAAAGATATTGTGCGAGGCATACAGTTAATCATACTAGGCTTTGCGCTGAATATCGCCCTGAACGCGCATGCACTCATTAAGGTGATTGCCGGAGACCTTGCATTACATCCGATGCATCTGGTGTTTGGTGTGGATATTTTATTCCTTGCAGGGCTGTCCATTATTATTATCGCCATACTCAAACCACTGCTGAAAAAACATTTCCTGGCAGGAGTAATTCTTGCCTGTATTGTTGCCTGCATCACACCTCTATTCAATATTTTCAGCGAAAGCGGCAGGGCAAGTGATTACTTGCTTGCTTACGTTGGCGGCAGTTTCAAGTGGTCGTATTTTCCATTGTTTCCGTGGTTGGCGTATCCGCTGGCCGGATGTTCGTATCATATTTTTGAAAAACGTTTTGCTATTTCAGCGGTTCCTGCGAAAAAGATCATTTACGGAATTCTGATACTACTTTTAATAATAATTCCAACAGGTTATTTTATGGCGTCTGTGCCCACAGATTTGCACAGCTATTATCATCACGGGATTCTGTTCTTTATGTGGGATATCACATTCTTACTGGTTTGGGCGGGCAGTATTCTGCTGATAGCTCAATGGCTGCAGGGGCATTTCTTTTCGAAGTGGCTGGGATGGATAGGCCGCAACGTTACTGTTTTCTACGTGGTCCAGTGGATTATTATCGGGAACCTCGGCACATGGCTTTACCGCAGTGTCAAAGCGCCCTGGCTGATTGTTTATTTTTTCGGAATTGTATTGATAACCTGCCTTTGCGCATGGGCATGGACAGCTATCAGGGCATCCATAAATAAGGATAGGCTGATGTAGCGGAATCAGCCTTTGCTGTTGTAGGCCGTCATGGTGCGCTCTATGCCTGCAAGAGCAAAGCTTTTAATCATTTCAACAGAGGTAGTGATACGTGGAATAATAATATCTTCTTCGGCTTTTGTCCATTTTCCAAGTACAAAATCCACCTGATGACCACGCGCAAAATCGTTGCCTATACCGAAGCGCAATCGCGGAAACTCCGTTGTTTCGAGATGAAAAATAATATTGTCCATTCCGTTATGGCCGGCATCGCCACCCTTTTTCTTCATACGTGTACAGCCTAATGGCAGGGCAATATCATCGCAAATCACAAGAAGATTCTCAACAGGAATATTTTCTTTATCCATCCAGTATTTCACTGCCTTCCCGCTAAGGTTCATGTAGGTCGATGGTTTCAACATTATGAAACTACGACCTTTGATGCTGGTGGTTGCAATATCGCCATAGCGCGCCGTTGTAAACGGAATTTTTTGCGCCTGGGCAAATGCATCGAGTATCACAAACCCAATATTGTGGCGTGTGTTGGCATATTCATCGCCTATGTTTCCGAGACCGGCTATCAGGTATTTCACTTTAGTAGTTAGTCGTAAGTATTAAGTCGTTAGTACAAAAAATTATTAATTTAATAATTAATAAAGAAGGGTATAAAGTTACGAAAACCTTACACCCTTCAATGGGTATCAGAAAGAATGTATTATTTCTTTTCTTTTCCTTCGGCAGCTTTTTCAGGAGCTTTTTCAGCACCCTTTTCGCCGGCTTTTTCAGCGCCTTCGGCACCTTCTTTGGCAACCTCTTCAACCTGACGCGTTACCCTGACGGTATAAACAACGCTGTTGGGATTATCAAGATAAGTGATGTTCTCTGCTGAAATATCGCCGATTTTTACCGACTGTCCGATCTCGAGGTTATCGATGTGGATAACGATTTTTTCGGGCATATTTTCAGGAAGGGCTCTGGTTTTAACCAACCTCATTTTCTGAATCAGTTTACCGCCTTTGAGAACGCCGGGGGCAACGCCTTCGGTTTTGGTGGGAACCTTCATGATGATTTCTTTTCCCGGAACCAGTTCCAGAAAGTCAACATGCAATAATTTTTCTGTTACAGGATGAAACTGTGCTTCCTGCAGAACGGTATCATATTGTTTACCATTCAAGTCAATCTTTACAAAACAAATTTCAGGGGTATAGATTATAGTAAGAAAGCTTTTTTCGTCCACTGCAAAATGAACCTGTTCTTTGCCACCATAAAGCACACAAGGAACTTTACCTTCGTTACGCGTTTTATTCGCATCTTTTTTCCCTACGTTCTCTCTCAGAGAACCGCTAATAGATACTACTTTCATGTTTTTTCTGTTTTAAATTAATGATTAGTAAGAGTTTATTGTAATGATGTAAATTTAAAATGCGAACTGATAGACTCACATTTCACAACCCTGTCAATAACACTGGCAAACAGAGAAGCGGTTGAGAGTACTTTTATTTTACTGCACACCTGGCGCAGCGGAATGGTATCGGTAACAATGAGTTCGGAAATCGCTGATCTTTCAATGCGTTCAATGGCACTTCCCGAAAGGATGGGGTGTGTACACACGGCACGTACACTGGCAGCACCTTTTTCCATCATCAGGTCGGCAGCGCGGCACATGGTACCGGCAGTGTCGATGATATCATCAACCAAAACCACATTTTTACCTTCCACATCACCAATCACCACCATGTTGGCTATCTGGTTAGGTTTTGCCCGTTGTTTAAAGCAAATAACCAGCTCGGCTTCAATAAATTTGGCATAGGTGCCGGCCCTGCGTGTTCCACCCGTATCGGGTGATGACATGGTGAGGTTTTGAAGATTGAGGCTTTTGAGGTACGGAATAAATATAGAAGATGCGTACATATGGTCAACCGGAATGTCAAAAAAGCCCTGAATCTGGTCGGCATGAAGGTCCATGGTAATGAGCCGGTGAATGCCTGCCGCTTCCAGCATCTTGGCAATGAGCTTTGATGTAATCGGAACACGGGGTTTGTCTTTACGATCCTGACGGGCAAAGCCAAAATAGGGAATAACGGCGATGATATGTCTTGCAGATGCGCGTTTGGCGGCATCTACCATCATCAATAATTCCATCAGATTATCGGCAGGCGGAAAGGTTGACTGCACAATGAACATTTCGTGACCGCGGACAGTCTCTTCATAAGCCGGTTGAAATTCGCCGTCGCTGAACGTGGCGAATGAAACTTTGGAAAGTGTTGTTCCAGCGGCTTCTGCAATTTTTTCGGCCAGATATTTTGTGGCCCGGCCTGATACGATATTAATTTTCGCTTCCATGGTTGGCGGAATTATGATCTGCTTTCAAATTCCGGCGCAAAAGTACTGCTTTTTTCGAATAATCCCAATATCGGCAACAGTATTCTAAATAGTTTTACCTTTGAAAAAAAGTACCGGTAATGAATGTAAGTAAATGGCTTTTTTCGGTAGGCGCCCTGTCATTGGGGCTTTTTATAACATCATGTTCTCCAAAAACAACGGTTTCACGCTATAGCGATGACCCGCATGCCGACTCTCTGAGTCTTGAAATTAAGAAGAAAGAAAAAAATGCAGCGCCGGCAGATGTGGATTACTATAAAGAATATCGAATTCGTTACGAAGATTATGAATATGCAGATAATATTAAAACGGTATTGCTTTACCGCGATGGTTTTGAACTTTCGGCACCGATTATTAATTTCAATTCCGATGAAAAATTAGTTTTAAAATTCGACGACCTGAATGCCGGACTGCTTCATTACAAATACACCATAATACACTGTGATGCCTACTGGCGTCCGTCGCAGCTTATGCCGCAGGAATATATCAACGGATTTACCGAAGATGACATTACCACCCAAAAATATTCGTTCAATACGCTTCAACGTTATACCAGCTATTCACTCACCTTTCCCACATCAAACCTTACACCTTCAAAAAGCGGGAATTATGTTCTGGTTGTGTATCCCGAAGGGGAACCCGACAGTGTGAGCTTGACCCGACGTTTCATGATAGTAGATAATAAGCTCAGCGTAAATGCAAAGGTGAATCGTGCACGCGATATTGAATACCATAATTATAAGCAGGAAGTTGATTTTACGATAGACGGTTCGCAATTCCGTATCACCGACCCTTATAAAAATCTAAAAGTTGTGCTGCAGCAGAATAATCGCTGGGACAATGCCGTAAACAACCTGCAGCCGGCTTACGTAAAAGGCGATTTGCTTGATTACAACTATCTCGATGCCTGCGTTTTCAGCGGCGGCAATGAGTTTCGCTGGTTTGATATTAAAGGTCTGAAATGGAAACCCGAAACTACCCGTAAGGTAGAAAAGGATTCGGCAGGATACGAAGTTTATATCAATCAGGATGAGCGGGCTACCTTCAAAACCTATTATTCCCTGAAGGACATTAACGGACGCCGCTTAATCAAATCGGAAGAGAACGTTACCGATACCGACATTGAATCGGAATACGTGCATGTGCATTTATTCCTGAATTACGAAGCACCGCTCTCCAACGGCAGCATTTATGTGCTGGGGGCTCTTACAGGATGGCGTTTTTCGAACGAAGGTTTGATGAAATACAACTATGCCCGCCACGGCTACGAAGCAAACCTTTACCTGAAACAAGGCTATTACAATTATCAGTATGTTTTTGTTGAAAACGGCAAGCAGCAGGGCGACGAAAGCCTGGTGGAAGGCATGCATTACGAAACCGAAAACGACTATACCATTTATGCGTATTACCGTGCCGAAGGCACTCTGTATGACCAGCTCATTGCGGTAAAACAGTTCAATACCTACAGTTCAGAAAAATAAGAGTCAGGAGGTTCGGGATTAGGGGTTGGGGATTAGTTGCCGAATTGTTGAGTTGTGTTCATTACTAATTGTTCATTTAAACGGTTCGTCAACCTTGGTTTTTGGGTCCGATTTTTTGTTTTCAACGTCATCGTTGGTTTTTACTTCTTTAATCTTCACACCATTCTTGAAGATTACCTTATACATGAGTTTGCCATCGGAATCCCAGTACATCCAGGTACCGGTTTTCTTGCCGTCGAGAAATGCGCCCTGGCCTTTTTTCTTGCCGTTCTGAAAATATTCGACCCATTTGCCTTCGGGTTTACCGTCATTAAATCCCTGCTCTTTGAATTTGTTGCCGTAAATATCATAGAATACCCAGTTGCCTACTTTTTGATCGGCACTGTAAGAACCCATTTCTTCGAGCTTTTCGTTTTCGAAGTATTCAATCCATTTGCCGTCTTTCTGTCCGTCTTTGCAACGACCTTCATATCGTTTGTTTCCGTTATTCCACCAATAAATATTCTTCCCGTTTTTAAGGTTGTCGGTATATTCCGTTTCATATTTTTTCTGACCTGAATCATACCAGCCTTCCCACAATCCTTCCATTTGCCCGTCTTTAAAATCCCCTGTGTGGTCCATTTTGCCATTTTTAAACCAGCTTGTCCACTTACCGTTTTCCTTATTATTTACAAACGGACCTTCATGATGTTTGTCGCCATTTTCAAAATAAGTGACCCACACTCCGGTCTTCATGTCATGCTCAAATTTACCTTCTTTGAGTTTTTCGCCGGTTTCATAAAAATAGGTCCAGATGCCTTCTTGTTTGCCTTTTACAAATAATCCCGTGCTGGCTTTTTTCCCGCTTTCGTAATAAAATATCCAGATGCTGTCCTGAAGGTCGTTGATGCTTTTACCTTCCATTTCTTTGTTGCCGTTTTTCAGCCACCAGATAGCATATGAATTGAGTGAGTCATTTTTATTGAAGCCTTCAAATTCTTTGATGCCGTTGTCATACCAAGTGGCTGCATGTCCTTCTTTAAGACCATTTACATAGGTAATCTCACTTTTAAGCTGTCCGTTCTGAAACCACGATTTCCATATTCCTTCTTTTTTATCGTTCAGCATTTTGCCTTCTTCCTGCTTAGCGCCGCCGCTAAACCAAATGCTGCAATCGCCGTTATCGAGGTTCAGCTCTTTCCATTTTTCACCACCTTCATACCAATACAACCATTTGCCGGTTTGCTTGTCGTTTTTGTAATTGCCTTCACAGAGCACTTTGCCGTTTTCGTGCCATATGGTTTGTTTGCCATTGCGCTCGTCGCCGGCATACATGGTTTCACTTTTCTTCTTACCCGATGCATACCATGCGGTTGATTTCCCGTCTTTTTTTCCATTCACAACATTCCACTCATCGGTTTTATGCCCGAGCGTATCGTAGATTACAACCGGTCCGTTTTCATTGTTAATCTCTTTCCACACTTTTCCGTCGGGATACCAAAACATCCATTTACCGGTCATCTTATCTTCTTTGAACGTCCTGATTGATTGTTTGGCGCCGTCAGCATAGTAAGATTTCCAGGTGCCGTCTTTCAGTCCATTCAGATAATGTGATTCTTCCTTAACTTTTTCGTTATCGTACCATTCGGTCCATGCACCTTCCTTTTTTCGCTCGACGATGGTTCCTTCCCACTGTTTTTTTCCATTGGGGTACCAGCGGGTATTCAAGCCGTTATCATAATTTATGACTTCCCATTGCTTACCGTTCATGAACCAGTAATTCCAAAGAGCGGTTTGCTCATTATCTTTATAATCGCCTTCGCACCATTTCTTTTTGTTCTCGTACCAGTAGGTCCATTTTCCGTTTTTTTTACCGTTCACAACGGGACCTTCGCCTTTCTTCTCCTTACCCGGCCAGTATTCTTTTTCAATATTTTGAGCAGATAATCCGCCAATATACATTAATACCGTTAAAATAATCAGTATACGCTTCATGTTTTTCGTAGAGTTAAGGAGTCAAAAGTATAAAAAAACCATTGTACCGTCTTAGAACTTTTTCTTCAGTATTAATATTGTCTTTCGGTAGTAAAGACAACCAGATTTTCGAGCGAAGCTCTTGACGGGGATTCGGGAAATTCGCGTAAAATACCGAGCGCTTTATCGCGGTATTCGGTCATTTTGCCCGATGCATACGGAATGCCGCCGCTGTTGCGCACTTTATTTAAAACTTCTCCCACGCGCTCTGTATCATCGTTATGATTTTTTACGATGTTGATGATTTTGCGGCGTTCGGAATAGCCCACATTTTTCAGTAAATGGATAAGCGGCAGAGAAATTTTTCGTTCGCGGATATCCAGCCCGCCCGGTTTTCCGGAAGCTGAATTATTTTCGAAATCGAAGAGGTCGTCTTTTATCTGGAATGCAATGCCAACGCATTCTCCGAACAATTTCATTTTCTCAATAACAGCAGCATCTTTTGTTGCAGAAGCGGCACCGGCGGCACAGCATGACGAAATAAGCGAGGCTGTTTTTTTGCGGATAATTTCGAAATAAACGGCTTCATCAATATTTAAGTAGCGTGCTTTTTCAATTTGCAGTAATTCGCCTTCGCTCATGTCGCGTACGGCATTGCTGACAATTCGAAGAATATCATATTCGCTTTCGTTCAGGGCAAGAATGAGCCCTCGCGACAGGAGATAATCGCCAATGAGCACTGCAATTTTATTTTTCCATAAGGCATTAATAGAGAAAAATCCACGTCGCAAATTAGAGTCATCAACCACGTCGTCGTGAACCAGTGTAGCGGTATGAAGCAGCTCAATAAGCGTTGCGCCATGATAGGTCGATTCGCAAACCCCGCCGCACACATCTGCGGAAAGCATGACAAATAGCGGCCGCATTTGTTTACCCTTACTTTTCATGATATAGCGAACCACCTTATCGAGCAGCGGAACCTCACTTTTCATCACCTGTGCGAACCGTGCATCGAACTCGTCCATGTGTTTGGCAACAGGCGCTTTTATTTCGCGGAGATTGATCATATATCAAAAATAGAAAAATTAATTGAACCGTGCAGATTTGCAAAGAAAAAACGATGCCTGCAATTGTTCAAATACAAGCGTAAACGGTTATCAATAATCAGATAATATTTTGTGCCAGCAAAATAGCAACACCGGCACCAAGAATAATGGAAAGTAATTTGTAAAAATTAAAGTGATGCTGGTCGTCTGTTTCAAAAAGAATGGTTGTTGAAATGTGCAGAAAAATGCCCACCACCATCGCCATTGTAATACTGAAAAAGAAGTCTATATTGCCTATCAGTTCCTTGCCAATCAAATGGCTGGTTAATGTCCCGAGTGGTGATGAAAGCGCAAAGACGCACAGTAAAATAAATGCAGTCCGTTTTTGTTTTCCTGATTGCAGTAATAAGCCAACCAAAACGATAGAAATGGGAATATTATGGATTACAATACCCGTCAGCAGAGTGTTTCGCATGTTTTCCGCGTTAAACGCGTCTGCCAGAGGCATACCTTCCAGAAAGGAGTGTATGCAGATACCAATCATTACCGCTATTGCGGAAATGTTGTGATTTTCATGTCCTTCGCAATCGCGGTGCTCGTGTTCATGACCGTGTTCAACGCCTTTCGAAAGAAAATCAAGAAAAAGCTGGATAAAAAATCCGCCTAGTATGAACAGCCCGATAGTCATGGTGTTTTGCCCGGTATATATTTCGGGGATAATCTCCAGAAAACAAATTGCAAGCAGGTAAGCGCCGCTAAACGCCGTGAGCAATTTCAAAAAGCGGCTTGAAGTCTTGAATGCAAACACACTCAGACCACCAAGCATTACCGGAAAAAACAACGCACAAAATACTAAAAGTGTCATAATATCGTAAAGATAACATTCTTACTGCTCCGGCCTGACTGACGAACAAGCCGAATTGTCATTTTACTTTATGTCCTTTCAGGGCATAAAACAATATAAAAAGATAGCACGGAATAGCAATCCAGTATGCCTGTTGGGTATCGTGCAGCGCCTGAGTGAGCCATCCGTAAATTAACGGTAGAGTTGCACCACCGGCAATAGCCATAATCAGCAATGCGGAACCTGTTTTTGTGTATTTTCCGGCACCGTTCAGTGCAAGCGGCCATATGGCAGGCCACACCAGCGAATTTGCGAGCCCCAGCATGGCAATAAACATTACGGTAAACGGAATGGTAAGCGTTACAGATTTGAACGTCACCAAATCAATAAACGGGACATTCATGACCGCTGTTTTTGAAACAAAAATTGCTGTCACGGTAAGCACAACCCCCAGTGAGGCGCATACTGCCAGGGCATTCTTCTGCGAAATTATTCTAGGAATCAACGCCACACCGAAGAAATACCCGATTACCATAAAAACGAGCATGAGTGAAGTAAAATATTTGGCAGAGCTCATGGCAATATTCAATGATTCGCCGTAACGGATAATGGTATCGCCGGCAATAACCTCAACGCCCACGTAAAAGAACAGAGCAACAACGCCCAAAATCAGATTCGTATGTTTGAAAATGCTTTGATGTGCCGTGTTTGTCGTGTTATCAACTTCTTGCTCGGGGCTTGCTTCCGGCAACCGGGCAAAGCGCACCAGCAATACCATCAGCGCTAAAAACACCGTCAGCAGCAAATACGGCAATATCATGCGCTGAGCAAGCTCATCAAGAAGGATGGATCGCTGGGCAGCATCTGTAAGTTCCGATAATTTTGTTTTTATGGCTTCAGCATCTTTCAGTAAAAAGGAAGCTAAAAGAATCGGTGCAAGCACACCTGCAACTTTGTTGCAGATACCCATAATGCTGATTCGTTTGGCCGCGCTTGCCATAGGTCCTATTATCGTAACATAAGGATTTACGGCGGTTTGCAGGAGTGCAAGTCCGGTTCCCAGCACAAAAAGTCCGGTTAAAAACAGAAAGTATGAGCGGATTAAGGCAGCGGGAATAAAAATAAGGGCGCCCAGTGACATAACGGTCAGCCCAATCATCATTCCTTTTCTGAACCCGAAGCGTTCTATTATTTTTGACGAGGGCAGCGCCATCACAAAATAAGAAATATAGAACGCAAACGTGACCAGATACGCCATCGTATCGGAAAGCTCGCAGGCGGTTCGCAAAAAGGGAATCAGCGCACCGTTCAGCCAAGTTACGAATCCGAAGATAAAGAACAGCACTCCGATAATGGTAATGGAAATAATATAATCCCTGCGATTGCCGGATGGTACGGATTGTTCCATAAATATGTGCTTAGTAGGTTGATTTAATCATACCGCTGCGAGTACTATCATCAGCCCCGCATTTCATGCAGGATGTGACACCATTCAGGGAGAAATTTCGGTAAGCAACAAATCACTTACACTGTTTTTTCTTCCTTTACTTCAAGTTTGAAACCGGTACCGTGAACATTGGTAATGGCAATTTCAGGGTCTTCTTTAAGATATTTACGAAGGCGTGTAATAAACACGTCCATACTCCTGCCTGTAAAATAATCGCTGCCGCCCCAGATAGATTTGAGTGCTATTTCGCGGTGTACCAGTTTGTTTTTATTGATACAAAGGAGTTTCAGAAGATCGGCTTCTTTACGTGTGAGGTATTGTTCCGTTTCAGGACCTTTCATCACCATGTTTGTATAATCGAAACTGTATTTTCCGATTTCATACACTTCACTTGTTTCAACAACAGGAAAATACGATCTTTTTTTCGAACGTCTCAATATTGCCTCGATGCGTAAACTGAGTTCTTCGGTGCTGAAAGGCTTGGTGATATAATCGTCGGCGCCAAGCTGAAATCCTTTGATGCGGTCTTCTTTCATCACTTTGGCTGTCAGAAAGATGATGGGCACCTCTTTATTCGATTTCCGTATTTCTTTGGCCAGTGTAAATCCGTCTTTCTTCGGCAGCATAACATCAAGAATACACAGGTCAAAAAAGTCGTTGCGGAATGCATCTATCGCTTCTTCTCCATCGGAACAGAGAATTGTTTCATACAGCAATATTTCAAGATAATCTTTTAAAACCAGACTCAGGTTGGGATCATCTTCTACAAGCAGAATCTTTGCTTTTGGATTGCTCATAATTTATTTTGTATTAAGGTTGAATGGAAAAAATAATTCAAATTCACTGCCTTTTTTAAGCTCACTTCTGATAAGACGAATATAACCGTGGTGAGCATCTACAACCGTTTTCACATAAAACAGCCCGAGTCCAAAACCTTTAACGTCATGTATGTTTCCGGTATGAACGCGGTAGAATTTTTTAAAAAGGTGCTTCTGATCTTCAGATTTGATGCCTATTCCGTTATCAGAAATCCGGATAATAATGCCCTTATTATTATTTTGCGTTGAAATATTAATAGTGGGCGATTCAGGCGAATACTTGATGGCATTATCAAGCAGGTTGGAAATAATATTGATAAAATGAACTTCATCTGCTTCGATTACAAATTTCTGAGCCTGAAGCGAGCAATTCATGCGTCCGCCTTTTTCCTGAAGTATCAGATTAAAAAGGTCAATATTATTTTCAATTATTTTATGAACGTCAACAACTGCCTTTTTCAGGCGGAATTCTTTTTTCTCAAGCAAAGATATCTGCAGGGCCTGTTCCACCTGATTCCTTAGGCGAAGATTTTCGTCAAAGATGATATTTGCGTAACGCAGGGTTTTTTCCGGCGATTCAAATACTGCAGGCTTCATAAGCATCTCCGAAGATACGGAAATTGTTGATATCGGCGTCTTAAATTCGTGCGTCATATTATTCACGAAGTCATTTTTCATCTCCGACAGTTTCTTCTGCCGTTGTATGGCAATGATTATCACCAGAAAACTAATAATTACTATCAAAAGAAATACCCCGGACAATATCAGTATCCATAGATCCATTCTTCTGATTATAAGCCTGTTTTGTTCAGGAAAAAAGATGGAAAGAAAATGTTTGTGATCTCTGAAAAATATATTCAGATCTACTTTATGCGGACTGTGGAGAATCGCGGCGGTGTATTTTGTGTCATACTTTCCGTATAGGATTTTCTGCTCCAGGCTGTCGTAAACTCCATAAGAGAATTCTTCATTTATTCTAAGACAGCCGAATTCCGCATGCAGCAGCGTGTCGATTCCATGAGACAGGCTTGACTTCAGGGTAGAATCGATTACCGTCGGGTCAATTGATTTATAGTCAGGGCTAATCTTAAGAAGTGAATCGCGATGCGCATCTTTAACCTGATCAACAACGTTCAGCAGACCAAAATTAACCATATCGTCGAACTGCTCGGTACGAAGGCGAATGGCTCGTTTTACCCAAAGAATCTGCGTTATTGCAATTCCCAGAAGCGAAATCATTGTGATTATTACAATGCCTGTGACCAGCCGTTTCTTCATTATGTCCCCTTAAGTCAAATCAAAATTAACACATTGATTATCAATATTCACCGACACCTTCGGGATTAACCAAACTTTAACACCGCCTGTAAATACGGCATGTTACCCTCTAAATATCAGCGAACATGTTGATTGCCGGTTCCTCTTCTTCAAAAAAAAGAAAAATGTGTATTTTAACGTATGCAAATTTCGCAAAATTATTGGTATAATTTAAAAAATGATAGACATTTGTGTGAATCTGGTTGGAATGAAATGTTTTTACTGCCGGAAGATGATATTTAACAGTGAATTTTCACTTAAACACCTCAAACATGGAAAAATACAGAACGATTTATTCGGACGGACTCCGCACTCAGATTACCCACCTCCGATCGGGTGCAACCATCATTACCGATGCGCCGGTTGATAACCATGGCAAAGGCGAATCGTTTTCGCCAACAGATATGATGACGGCTTCGCTGGCCAGTTGTATGCTTACGATGATTGGGATTGCCGCACAAAATAACGGGTTCAGTATTGACGGCGCTGTTGCCGAATCGGAAAAAGTAATGGGAACGGATCCACGGCGCGTGATTGAAATCAATATTTCGATTTCATTTCCCGCTCATTCATATTCTGAGAAGGAAAAGAGGCTGATAGAACATACCGCCCATCATTGCCCGGTATCAAAAAGCCTTCATCCCGACCTTAAAAAGACCATTACGTTTAATTATTAAACGTACTACATCCATCTTTTTTTTCTGAAATACACTAAAAGTGCGGCAACGATAACGACCATCATGCCGGAAACTATCAGGAATGCTTCGCTGCGTCCCTGAAACGGCAGGCCTATATTCATACCATAAAGGCTGGTAATAAAGGTGATTGGGAGCAGTATGGTTGAAATAAGGGTGAGAACTTTGATAATCTCGTTGATACGATTTGCCTGCAAGGAATCATAGGTTTTAGACAATCCTTCTATCAGCTCCTGATAGTCTTCAATCATATCCCACGTTTTCTGGTAATAGTCGAGGATGTTTCCCCAGTATTCTTCCATATCTTCTGCAAAACCCTTGATATCGCCCGATTCAAATTTATGGAACAAACGAAGCTGAGGTTTGAAAATGGTATCAACAAGGATGATATTCTTCCGCGTAACAGAAATCTGTTCGATTATGCGCTCGGGTTTCTCGCGGAAC
The DNA here is from genome assembly GCA_037133915.1 of Bacteroidota bacterium. Classification (NCBI taxonomy): domain Bacteria; kingdom Pseudomonadati; phylum Bacteroidota; species Bacteroidota bacterium. Next base: position 91,696 of record JBAXND010000002.1, on the reverse strand, counting down.
AGCACAGTGCTTATCTGCTCAACGTCATTCCCGATGCGATCGGTCAGCAGCAGCGTTTCTTTCATCAGCTGTTCCAGTATCTTGTATAATAAAGCGTCACTGGTTTGAGAGCTCAGCTCGGCTTTTAAAAAATCAGGGTTCTCATAAACCTTATTAAAAAACTGCTTTACCACCCAATGCGAATTTCCGATAGTAATAATGTAATTCTTGCCCCAGAATATTTTTACTTCTCTCAGGTTAAGATATTTGTTTGCTTTATCGAAATAAGGAAAATGAAGTATTAAAAAATAGTAATCGTCATAAACGTCTATTTTGGGACGTTGAACCTTACTCCGGCAGTCTTCAATGTCCAATGGGTGGAAATGAAAATTATCCATGAGGTATTTGTAATTTTCCTCAGTAGGATTAAGAATGTGCTTCCACTTAAAATTGCCGAAATCAATTGTTTCTATCATAACCGCAGGGCATGATGGATTTTATTTTCTGAATATGCTGATTTATCTGCAAAACTATGAAAATATCGTGAGATTAGACACAAAATAAGCAAATCCCCTTTACTCACATCCACGCGGATAAAACCAAATATTTGGAAAGCCTTTGTCGTCAACAATTTTTATCCATCCGTGAAGTGTTTCCTGAGCGCTCAAGTTATCGCTGCTGGCTGCTTTGCAAGGTCGCGTGCTGTATTTTTTAACAGTCGCTTTTGCCCAGGCGCCATCGGTTTCACCATCAAGGTCAATCAGATAATGGTCGCCTTTCATTAATACAATCTTTTTACTGCCCGCATCAGGCTCCAGCCGAAGGTTCAGGCCGATATCTATATTGGGATAAAAACCGGTTTTTTTTGCGAGCATGAAATCCAGCCAGGTTTCAGGTTTCAGGTGCAGATAATTCAATTCCGTCTTTGAAATCCACAAACCAATGCCGGTGCTCTGCACAAGAATTTTAACAAAATCGCCTTGTTCCCCATAGTATTTTAAGCACCATCCTGCCGCAGCTACTTCTGCAAGGTCTTCATCTTTAACGCGGCAAACTATCATTTTTTGTTCCAGCGAATACACAACATTGACACTGTTTTTCATAAATATTGTGCCCGCTTTTTTACCTCCGGGTGTGTCAAATAATCCGAATGATGCAAGCGGCATATTGATGTGCATCGTCTGTATGCCTTTTTCCGGAATGATAATACCACTGCCCCATCCGGAGTTTTGGGCAGTTACATGCCCGATAAAAATGAGTGCGGGTAAGATGAACAGGAAAACGCTTGACGTACGACTCATGACTCACCGTTCTTTATTAGTTACAATTACAGGGTTTCGAAAAATAAATTTCGGTATTCGGCAACTGCTCCTGTATCGCTTCCTGATATTCGGGTCTCATGGTTATAACCCTCATGTCAAGAAATTTAAGACTGTATTTCAGCTTTGACACATCATCAGAGAATCGTGTAATGTTGCTGCCCCAGATATCCAGATAATACAGGCTTTTCATACCACCAATTGTTTCAGGAAATTCATTGATATTATTGCGGTTTATTACCAAATACTTGAGATTGGCGAGATTTCCGATTGATTCAGGCAGCACCACCAGCTTATTCACAGCCATATTCAGTATCCGAAGTTTGTCGAGATTACCAATGTTTGCAGGCATTGCCTCAATTTTATTGTGCGCAAAATTCAACACTCTCAAATCGGTAAGTTCACACATTTTTTCAGGCAGAGTCACCAGCCTGTTTGAAGAAAGGTCAAGAATCTGCAGATATTTCAAGGAGCTTATTTCTTCGGGCAACACACTTATTTTGTTCCGCGACAATTGAAGCTCCTGAAGATTTTTCAATTTAAAAACACCGGCCGGAATTTCCGAAAGTTTCTTTTTCTGCAGGTTAAGCCGATAAACATTATCAGGATTCTTCATCGCTTCTTCAAGCGAATAAAACACCTTTTGTGTTGACAGAACGGCAGAATCCATGGGCTGGCCCATTACCCGTCCAATAGCAAAAACGATGAACAATGCCGGGATAAAAACACGATTACAGATTATTTTGCGACATGCTGGATTTATCATCCCTTGAGTTTTAAAATTGTTTCAATTTTATCTTTTCCCAGTTGTGCCGTAAGCTCGCTCACATCAGCGAATTTTAGTTCATCGCGCAACCGACTCACAAAATGCACACTCACATTTTCACCGTAAATATCGGAATTAAAATCGAAGATGTTCACTTCAACTCCCCGTTCATGAATGCCAAACGTAGGCTTCACGCCAATATTACACATTCCATCAAGCCATTGTTGGTTGTATTTTATTCTTACCGCATAAACACCGTTGGCCGGAATAAGTTTATCCGCTTCGTTTGGAAACACATTGGCTGTAGGATATCCAATTTTGTTCCCCATATGGTTTCCGTGAATAACGCTTCCGCTGAACATAAAATTGTATCCCAGATACCTGTTGGCCGTTGCAATATCACCAAGCGCCAGAGCAGCTCTGATTTTCGTAGAACTCACAGCAATACCGTTTACCAGCTGAGGCTGTACTTCTTCAACATCAAACCCAAGCCGTGCGCCCAATTCAAATAACAACTGATAATTGCCAGTGCGCCGATTCCCAAAATTATGATCATAACCAACGACCATTTTTTGTGTTTTCAGCTTCTCGACAAGAATGCTCTTTACGAATACATCATACGGCATTGCAGAAAATTCACGTGTAAACGGCAAAATCAGCATGCAATCAACGCCCAATGCCGCAATAAGTTCCTTTTTTTCGCTCAGTGATGTAATAAATTTAAGGTCTTTATTGCCCGGGTCAAGCACCTGCCTTGGATGAGGGTCGAATGTTACAATTACAGATTTGCTGTTTTCTCTTTTCGCAATTTCCGTCATTCGCCTTATAATAGCCCGATGCCCTGCATGTACCCCGTCAAAAGTGCCGGTGGTAGCTATTGTTCGCTGCGAACAATCAAATGATGACACATCCGTAATAATATTCACTGTTTATTTTATTCAAATTGTAATCGTCTGCAAAATTATGAATTAAATGTCATGCTCCAACAACCATCGCTCTTCTATCTCAGGTGTTCTGAATTCTGTATTGCAACTTATGAATTTCAGCCATTCTCTCTTCGCAAATGTTATTTTTTTATTAAGAAGATTTCTATTGCAAAAAATGCTAATTTTGTCCGTTTTATAGTGTATTTACCTGCTTGCAGGAATTAAAATATTTTGACAAGTAAAAGTGAAAATTATGTGTGCTAAAAGTGTTGGAAAAATTTCTCAGATTATCGGAGCAGTAGTTGACGTTACCTTCGATCAGGACGGTACGCTTCCTAATATATATGATGCACTGGAGGTTCGGAGAGATAACGGCGATTCGTTGATTCTCGAATGTCAGCAGGATATTGGCGAGAACACGGTTCGGGCAATTGCAATGGATTCTACCGACGGTTTGCGTCGCGGAATGGATGTAATTTCAACAGGTTCACAAATCTCAATGCCGGTTGGCGAGCATATTCGCGGAAGACTGTTCAATGTTATTGGTGATTCTATTGACGGCATTGGTCCGGTTAACAAAGATAAATCATACGTTATCCATCGCGATCCGCCTAAATTCGAAAATCTTACTACTCAAAAAGAAGTGCTTTTCACCGGTATCAAGGTAATTGACCTTATTGAACCTTATGCCAAAGGCGGAAAGATCGGATTGTTTGGTGGTGCCGGCGTTGGTAAAACGGTTATCATCATGGAGCTTATCAACAACATTGCTAAAAAATATGCCGGGATGTCGGTGTTTGGTGGTGTTGGTGAGCGTACCCGCGAAGGAAACGACCTTTTGCGAGAAATGATAGAATCGGGCGTTATCCGCTATGGCGAAGCTTTCAAAGAAGATATGGAAAAGGGCGGATGGGACCTCTCACTCGTTGATCCTAAAGAATTGGCACAATCGCAGGCAACCCTGGTGTTCGGACAAATGAACGAACCTCCCGGAGCACGTGCACGCGTTGCCCTGTCAGGCTTAACACTTGCCGAATATTTCCGCGATGGTGATGAAAAATCAGGTGGTCGCGATATTTTATTTTTCATTGATAATATTTTCCGTTTCACACAGGCAGGTTCAGAAGTATCGGCATTGCTCGGTCGTATGCCTTCAGCTGTAGGGTATCAGCCTACACTGGCTACAGAAATGGGCATCATGCAGGAGCGTATCACTTCAACCAAACGCGGTTCAATCACTTCCGTTCAGGCGGTGTATGTACCTGCCGATGACCTTACGGATCCGGCACCTGCAACAACATTTGCCCATCTTGATGCTACCACTGTTCTCGACCGCAAGATTTCAGAACTTGGTATTTATCCGGCTGTGAATCCTCTCGATTCAACATCGCGTATCCTTACTCCCGAGATTGTCGGCGAAGATCATTACAATACAGCACAACGGGTAAAATATATTCTGCAGCGTTACAAAGAATTGCAGGACATCATCGCGATTCTGGGTATGGATGAGCTTTCGGAAGAAGACAAACTTATTGTTTCGCGTGCACGACGCGTTCAGCGCTTCCTCTCACAGCCGTTCTTTGTTGCAACACAATTCACCAATATTGAAGGTAAATTTGTTTCCATCGAAGATACCATCAAAGGATTTAAAATGATTCTCGACGGTGAAGTGGACGAATACCCCGAAATGGCATTCAGCATGGTAGGAACCATAGAAGAAGCTATTGAAAAGGGAAAGAAAATGATGGAAGAAGCAAAGAACTAAAAACCCAGAACATGTTTCTTGAAATCATAACACCCGATGCTACTATTTTTGCCGGAGAAGCAAGCCTCATACAGCTTCCCGGCAAAGATGGCTCATTTGAAATACTTAATAATCATGCACCTCTGGTTTCCGTTCTGAAAAAAGGAAAGGTCAGGATAGTGAACAGCGAAAAAAAATCGGAATTTTTTGAGATCAAAGGCGGCGTGATTGAAGTGCTGAAAAACAAAATCATTGTTTTGGCAGAATAATATTTCCTGAGCTTTTTCAGGAGGCATGACCGGAATCATATTCACATTAAATAATAGCCCTATGTCAGAAAGCATTTTGAACAAGGTTGGCGCCGGCGTTGCTACCGGCAATGCCGTGCAGGAAATTTTCAGGATAGCACGTGCCGGCAGGTTTGCACTTCCCGCAGTCAATGTAGTTGGAACAAACTCGGTAAATGCCGTTATGGAAGCTGCAAAGGCAGTAAATTCGCCTGTTATCATTCAATTCTCCAATGGCGGAGGTCTCTTTTTTGGAGGTAAATCGCTTAACAATGCCGGTGAAAAAGCTGCTATTGCAGGAAGTATCAGCGGTGCAATGCACATTCACCAGATGGCTGAACTGTATGGCATTCCCGTAATTATTCACACCGATCATGCTGCACGTAAGCTTCTTCCATGGATTGACGGACTGATTGATGCCAGCGAAAAACATTATAAAGCTTTTGGCAAATCACTCTTCAGCTCTCACATGCTCGACCTCTCTGAAGAGCCTCTTGAAGAAAATATTGAAACATGCAAACGCTACCTTGAGCGCATGAGCAAAATAGGTATGACGCTCGAAATTGAACTGGGTATAACCGGCGGCGAAGAAGATGGCGTTGACCATTCAGGCATCAGCAGTTCGAAGCTATACACCCAACCCGAAGATGTTTGCTATGCTTACGAACAACTGATGAGTGTCAGCGATAAATTCACAATCGCGGCATCGTTCGGCAATGTTCACGGTGTATACAAACCGGGCAACGTTAAACTCGAACCGGTTATTCTGCATAATTCACAAGAATATATTTGTAAAAAGCTCGGCACTGTTCAAAACCCCGTCAATTTTGTATTCCACGGAGGTTCTGGTTCAGAAAAAGCCCAGATTACCGAAGCTATTTCATATGGTGTGATAAAAATGAATATCGACACCGATACACAATGGGCTTACTGGGAAGGCATCATGAAATTTTACAAAAAGAATGAAGGCTACCTGCAGAGTCAGATTGGCAATCCCGATGGTGACGACAAACCCAATAAAAAATTCTACGATCCTCGTGCATGGCTCAGAGAAGGCGAGAAAACCCTGGTTGACAGGCTTAAAATTGCGTTCGAAGATTTAAATGCTATCAACAGAAATTAATTTTCTGTGGTACAACTATATTTTCGGCTGCCTTCTCAGGGCAGCCGTTTTTTTTGAATTTACTTTATCTAAAAGTGGATTTTTGATAATATGTATTGTGGAAAAAGCAAATACAACTGTTTATTACAATTCAGCAATATCTCTTATCACGACCGAGGCGCAATGACACCCAAAAACAACGGGCATATAAGAAACCGTGCCGACAATAGATTTCTTGTTTTTCTCCCCTTCGTGATGAAGAATGGCCGATTTACTCACTTTTTCAGGAGAGAAAACCACTTTCACGCCATTTTCAACACCTAAACGACGCAGCCGCTTCCGAATGTCAAAAGCAAAAGCGCAGGTATGCGTTTCGGAGATATCGGCAACACTTACCATTGTCGGGTCGGTACGCCCACCGCTGCCCATAGAACTCACAATTCGACGGCCGAGCTGCAGTCCGTGGTAAATCAGATATATTTTGGGAGATAAGGTATCAATGGCATCCACAACATAATCATAGGGCTGAGACAAAATTTCTATCATGCGCTCATCGCGGGCATCTTCGCAAATAAGCGTGAGCTGTACTTCAGGATTGATATCGCGTAACCGTTGTGCCACTACGTCTGTTTTCCTGAAGCCGTCGGTACTTATCAATGCTGGCAACTGCCTGTTTCGGTTACTTTCGTGAATGGTATCTTTATCAACCAGCGTCAATTGACCGATACCTGCTCTGCACAGCATTTCTGCGGCAGCACCTCCAACACCCCCAAGACCGATTACCAGAACATGGGCCGCCTTCAGTTTGTCAAGTCCATTGTTGCCAAGCAGCAATTCAGAGCGCGAAAGCCATTCGGGATGCGACATTCAGTTATAATCTTTCAATACCGTTATTGATTCTGCGTACAGCTTCTTCTTTTCCTATCAGCTTTATGATTTCGAAAAGGTCGGGACCAAGCGCGGCTCCCACAATAAGCAATCGCAGCGCATTCATTACATGTCCGGTGTTCAGCTGATTTTCTTTGATAAAGTCCATCACCGCCTGTTTTGTAACCACGGCATCAAAAGGATTTGCATCATTAATTATTGAAGCAATAGTTTGTATTGGCAATACAAGCTCCGGTTTCCATTTATCTTTTACGGTTTTTTCGTCGTATGTTGTTGGTGCCGCAAAAAAGAAATAAGACTGGTTCCATAACTCGTGAATGAAATTTACACGGTGTTTTACCAATGCACAAACAGCTGTTACAAACGATAATTCAGCATTAATTTCTTTTTCTTTCAAAACCGGCGTAAACAAAGTTGCCAGTTCTTCATCCGTTTTTTTCTGCAGATATTGATGATTGAACCATTTCGCCTTTTCAGGATCGAACTTGGAGCCGTGTTTGCCCACCTTCTCCAGTGAGAAAGCCTGCACCATTTCTTCCATAGTGAATAATTCCTGCTCTGTGCCCGGATTCCAGCCAAGCAGTGCAAGAATGTTCACCACCGCTTCCGGAAAATAACCTGATTCGCGGTAGCCTGAAGATAACTCACCGTTTTCCGGACTGATCCAGTTAAGAGGAAATACAGGAAAACCAAGACGGTCTCCGTCGCGTTTACTCAGTTTGCCCTGTCCGTCGGGTTTAAGAAGCAACGGCAAGTGCGCAAATTTAGGAATGGTTCCGTCCCATCCAAGATATCGGTACAATAATACATGAAGCGGAGCCGAAGGAAGCCATTCCTCGCCCCTTATCACGTGCGTAATCTCCATCAGGTGATCGTCAACAACATTAGCGAGGTGATACGTAGGCATACCGTCTGATTTGAACAGTACTTTATCGTCCAGCTTCGACGTATTAACAACTACATCGCCACGTATCAGGTCATGTACAATAACGTCCTCGTTTTCGGGCATGAGAATACGGATAACATAATGGTCTCCTTGTGCAATCCTTCCCTTCACATCATCCGAAGAAAGTGTGAGAGAATTTCGCATATTCATACGAACACTCTGATCATACTGAAATGTTTCTTTACGCGATTCCTTTTCCTTGCGAGCAGTATCCAGTTCCTCAGGAGTATCAAAGGCATAGTAGGCGTGGCCATCAGCTACCATGGCATCGGCATATCCACGGTACATGTCTTTTCGTTCCGACTGCCGGTAAGGTGCATGAATACCGCCTTTCGAAACACCTTCGTCAAAAATTATTCCGCACCATTCAAGGGCTTCAATAATATAATTTTCGGCACCCTGCACATAGCGTGTCTGGTCTGTATCTTCAATACGTAAAATAAAAGTGCCACCATGTTTTCGGGCAAATAAATAATTGTACAATGCGGTTCTTACACCACCTATATGCAATGGTCCCGTAGGACTTGGTGCAAATCTCACTCTCACTTTCTGTTCCATGATGTTCATATATTTCGCCGCAAAGGTAAGAAAAGGCGGCGGGTTCATCAACACCGTACGGTAATAGGATGGAGAATGATTTCCGGCAACAATATTTTGAATTAACAATCTTTTAGCGAGGGTTCCCGTGAGTTTTCATAATTTTACAACAAAATCTACCCTAATAATATTCTCTCATGCGGAAAATTACTTTGTCAATTTTTATGGTGCTTATTGTATGCTCGCTTTATGTGAATGCTCAGATAAGCAACGGTGGAACTCCTTTCAGTTTCAACAAAGCAAATGCAAAACACCTCAATCCGGAGGTTGCAACTATTGCAATGCCTTTTGTTGATGTAGCTGCTCTTCAGTCCGAAGATGCCATTGTTGATAAGTATAAAGATACGCCCTGGCGTTTTGGAAAGAATCTTGAGGTAAGCCTGAACCCTGCAAACAGCGGCACCTGGGACATTTTACCGAATGGCGACCGCCTGTGGCGCCTGCGCATTTCTTCGCCGGGAGCGAAAACCATTAATCTGACATTTGATAATTACCACCTTCCAAAAGGCGCATCGTTGTACGAATACAGCGACAACCACAGTTCAATGATTGGTGGTTTTACAGATTTTAATAACCGTGAAGACCGGATTTTCGCTACCACACTTGTACAGGGCGATGCCATAAATATTGAATATTATGAACCTGCAGGTGTGAAATTTCCGGGAGAGTTGAATATTGCCACTGTAACACACGGATACCGGGGCATTGCTGATTATACAAAATCTTTCGGAAGCTCGGGGTCCTGCCAAATCAATGTACATTGCCCTACAGGAACGGGTTGGGATAACGAGATACGTGCCGCTTGTATGCTCGTTTCCGGAAGCAATGGATTCTGTTCGGGTGCCCTTGTAAATAATACTGCAAACGACGGAACGCCTTACGTTCTGACAGCCAATCATTGTTACAGCAGCCCTGCATCCTGGATATTCTGGTTTAACTGGGAAAGCCCGGACTGCAACGATCCTGCATCATCACCCACTTATAATTCTATTTCAGGTGCAACACTGCGCGCACGCAATGTTGGGTCTGACTTCTGCCTTGTGGAGATGAGCTCAGTACCCCCTTCAAACTTCAGCGTTTATTATGCCGGCTGGAGCCGTGATACCGTACATCCTACATCAGGTATGTGTATTCATCATCCTTCCGGGGATATTAAAAAAATATCACCTGCCGGAATGATGCAGCGTTACGACGGATATGATGCCGGTAACGGTGCTGCCGATTGCTGGCAGGTAAACTGGTCAGGAGCTGCTTGTACTGAAGGTGGTTCTTCGGGTTCGCCCTTGTTTGACCCTAACCACCATATTGTGGGTCAGCTTTATGGCGGACCATCAGCATGCGGAGCATCACAAATGTGGGATTGCTATGGACGCTTTTATGTTTCGTGGACGGGCGGTGGCACGAGCTCAACAAGACTCAGCAATTGGCTTGACCCTTCAAATACAAACCCTCAGGTATTGGATGGCTATGATCCGGCAGGTCCCGCTGCTCCTACGGCTAATTTTATTGCCGACCATATTACCACCTGTATTGGCGATGTGCAATTTACGGATATGTCATCAAATTCTCCAACCACATGGAGCTGGGATTTTGGTGATGGTGGTACTTCTACCGCTCAAAACCCTTTTCACTCATATAATACCAATGGAACATACACCGTTGAACTTATCTCAGGCAATGGCGTTGGGAGTGATACGCTTACGCGGACAAGCTATATAACGGTAAATCTTCCCACAGCCCCGACAGTTACAGGCGACACCGTTTGTAATTGGGTGCCGGCAGTACTCAATGCCGGCGGCAGCGGCATTCTTCGTTGGTACACTGCTATCTCGGGCGGCTCGCCATTGTTTACCGGCAGCACCTATACAACGGTTCCGCTGAGCGGCACCACGACATATTATGTTGAAGACAGTGTGGCTTCTGCACCGGTAAGTGCCGGAAAAGCAGATACAGTCGGTGGTGGAGGCTTTTTTACCAATACCCAAGTCTACTACCTGCGTTTTGATTGTTCCGCACCGGCGGTTTTGCAAACGGTAGATATTTATGCAAATGCCAGCCAGACAAACAAAGTAATAACATTGTTAGACCATGCAGGAAACACCTTGCAATCGGCAACGGTTTCTTTGAATGCAGGTAAAAACATAGTTCCTCTTAACTTCAATCTTCCTGCCGACACAGGATTAAGGCTTAGTGGTCCCGGAAGTCCCGGATGGTACCGAAACACAGCAGGCTTTTCTTATCCAATAACGACGCCCGGTGTAGTTTCAATAAAAGGAACGAATGCTACTACTATTCGTTACTACTATTTCTATAATTGGCAGATTAAAGGACCTGATTGCATCAGCGCGCGTGTGCCTGTTGTAGCAAAAGTCAATGTGTGTTCAGGAATTGCTGCCAATGCAGGAGAGAATATCAATATTTATCCTAACCCGGTCAGCGACCAACTGCACATTTCACTCAGCGGTATTGAACCCGGTGTAATTTCAATTGAACTTTTCACTCTTACAGGACAATCTATCTATTCTAAAATGGAAACTTCGGCAACATCTGAAATTTCAGAGATAATTACAATTGCCGGATATAATCCCGGACTCTACTTATTAAAAGTTTCCACTTCTGGCCAGACCTTCTTTCAAAAAGTTGCGATAGAATAATTTGTTAATAATTGTTAAATATTGTTTCGACGTTTTATCATTAACAATATTCTTATTCGATGTTTTAGCTACAAAAAGCCGCTGTTTAGCGGCTTTTTTTTATGATTTGTCGATTTGATTATCATAAAGAAATTTTCACTATTCTTTATAAATCAAACAATTGATTATGTTTCAGGCAACCTTTGCCCTTTTTTTTTGTCCTTTTATATACTATATTTATAGAAAATAACAAATCTGTCGTTCTTTTACCTTAAACTTTTTAATATCTGCCGATATCTTTTTATGCTTTGTTTTGGGATATTTTTTCAAAGAACTTTGTAATTATTAACAAACATATCATTAACCCAAAAAAAACACAAGCTATGGACACCGCGAAAGAATATTTTTGGTGGATTGCCTACGCAGCCTTAATGCTCGTAGTACTCGGCGCATGCATCGTTTTAGGATAACGCTGAGCAATAAAGCCCTGAATGGGGTTTTGACTTAAATTAACTTCTTAAACTACTAATAATCCAGCCACCTGGTAAAGGGTGGCTTTTTTATTTTACGAACATTTGAGGCCCTGAATTTTCTGAATTCTTGTACCTTTAAAACCTCTAATAGATTCGAAATGGATAGCAACGATTTCATTCAAGGATTATACGAAAACAGCATTGAATTGGTGATGAAGTCACCGAAAAGCGACCTGCATAACCATGCTGCTTTAGGCAGCAGGCTTGAATACCTTGAAGAATGGGCACAACAATCAGTCGCAAAACCTCCGGCTATCATGAAAGACCTCGGAGCAATGGACCGTTATCTGGCAGATAACCTCATCAACCTGCTTATGACCGAAAAAGGTTTTGAATACGCAATGAATGCGGCTTTTAAACAAGCCCGTGCAGATGGCATTCAGGTATTACAAATGAGTTTCGACCTCCGATTTTTTATGAAGGGGATTCGCCATATTGAAGCACTTACGGGTATTATTAACCAATGTAAAAACGAATTTGCACCGGAGATTCATTTTATTCCGCAACTTGGGATTGACCGCACCCTGAATATTTCTGCTGTTACAGGGCCGGCAGAAGAATGCATCGGCAGCGGATTTTTCAAGTCAATAGATCTCTACGGTGAAGAACTGGTACGTACTCCGGAGTACTTCACTTCAATTTATAATACTGCGAGAAAAGCAGGATTGAAGCTGACAGCTCATGCAGGCGAATTCGGGAATGCTGAATTGGTAAGGCATACCGTAGAAGTTTTAGGTATAGAAGAGGTTCAGCATGGAATTTCAGTTGCTGAATCGCAGGAAGTAATGAACTGGGTGCGGGAAAATAATATACAGCTGAACATTTGTCCGACCAGCAACGTAAAGCTTTCGAGGGTTGCATCTATTGCTGAACATCCGATACGCAGGATTTTCGATCACGGCATTAAAGTAACCGTCAATACCGACGACTTAATGATATTCGGACAATCTGTTTCGGATGAGTTTTTCAATCTGTATAAATCAGGATTGTTTTCACCCGAAGAACTGGATATTATCCGTATGAACGGACTTACCTGATTATTAAATAAGCCAGCGTAAACAGCCATTGATTATCTTCCCGAAGAAGCTGCTCTTCATGTAGTCCTTTTCAATCAAGCATTTCAGAAATATTTTACGCCTGTTTTTAAAAGGAATGACATTTTTATAGGTCAAAAGACCTATTCCAGACCGGTGCAAAAGTCCCCCATCAAATCAGGTCATATGCCCGTTGAAACAGCCATATTTTCGGGCGTACATTTGTATTATAACAAACACACCAACGGCCCTAACAATAAAAGCCATGAAAACCAACTCCAAAATAACCCGGAACTTCACCAGCACCTTCGCCACCGTGACTGCAATGTTCGTACTGGTTTTTGCAGTTGCTTTCACAAATACCGCGACATCCCAGAATGACAATATCCCTTCCGAGAATGCCACGACGGTTAACAACAGCGAGTATAACACGGCCGTTAATTATGATTTGCTTGCAGTTGAAAAGAATGCACTGAGCCCCGTGTACATGGTAACCCTTTCTAACGACGGAATGTACTACATCATGAGCACAAAGACAGGCAACAGCACCAATTACAGAGTTGGTTACATTGGTCAGCTTTCAGCTCCGAAAATTGCAAGCAACAACATTGAGAACGAAGTAAATTACGACATGGCGCTTGGAACGAATAACAATGATTCAAATGCCCCCTGATTGCAATGAACGAATAACATAAAGAATACCTTCCTTGCCCCGGTGAGCAAAGACTAAGGAGCAAGCAACTAGAACAGCTAAGTAAAACTAAAAGGCGGGGCCAATGCGCCCCTTTTTTGTTTTTGGTATTATCGTTTCTTTTGAAAGAAATCTTTCATCAGCGCGGCACAATCAGCCGCTAATATTCCATGCTCCACTTTTGTTTTTGGATGAGGAATAGCTTCAGAAAAACGGGTATAACCTTTCTTTTCGTCGGGTGCGCCATAAACTATACGTCCGAGCTGGGCCCATGACGCAGCCCCTGCACACATGGCACAGGGTTCAATGGTAACGTATAGGGTGCATTCATCCAGATATTTTGCGCCAATATAATTACAAGCAGCCGTAATGGCCTGCATTTCGGCATGTGCGGTAATATCATTGAGTCTTTCGGTAAGGTTATGACCGCGACCAATAACCGTATTGCGCGAAACAACAACGGCACCTATCGGGACTTCATCCGCTTCAAAAGCGCGTCGTGCCTCTTTCAAGGCTTCCCGCATAAAATATTCATCAGAGTAAAGAATGGTATCCATAAAACTTTTTTACATAAACAATAATATAATCGGGAAAACCCGGTTCTCTATATAGATGCAGACAGGAGCGTAAAAGTATAATTTTTGGACGAAAGTAATGCCACGGCAATTATTCGTTAAAATTCGTAAAAACCGGGCTTATGCCAAAACAGAAATTGTGAACTTGTTTTTATTTTTATGGCGGTATAGTCTACTTATTAAACGATTTATGTTAATAAATAAATGTTAATGGCTGCTGCAGGAATGTGTCTTTATTTATCTTCGCAAGCGTAAAAAAAACAATGGAAGGTCCTTCAATCATATACAATCTGCTATTCCTATGCTCAAGGTTTTCGCTTGAGAATTCCTATCCGGATATCAGCCGGATATTGAGGGAACGCTCGGCTATTTGTGAATTGAAGAAGATCGGTTCATCGCGCAGCGATTTAAAATCGGCACCTCATTATATCTGGACATCTTCATTCAGAATAGATAAAACTTACGGCATACAGATAAAGGCAGAAAGTGAATTACAGCAGAGCTTTGATGAAGGCGATCCTGTATTTTTCAAATTTGCCGATGGCAGCTCCATGGTATTGAGCTGTTTTGAAGCCAATCGCAGCGAATGTGCTCAGGGAGATGCCTCCCAATGGGCAAGTCAGTATATTTTTTACAACCGTATTCTATTGAAGCTTACAAAAGAGCAAGCGGCATATTTAAGCAAAAATGATTTGAGATACGTTGCCTGTGGATTTAAGAAATATTATATAAACCGCCCCGAAGAAATCAAGCAGCAGTTTCATGTTGTAAATGGGTTTTCGTGATTGTGCAATAATCCGCTGAATTATTCCACCGTAATTTCATCAATAAATATCCAGGCTTTACCACCGGCGCCATCGTGCCATTGTGGAATTATACCGTAGTTTTTTGCTTCAATTTTCACATAACGGGCTCGTGTATCCGCTTGTGTTTCGAACTCTTTTACAACGACGGTATAGTCCTTATCTGAAATATTATTTTTTATCTCTTTTACAAGTTTAAAGGAGTGCCCGTCGTCAGAAACATAGAACTTGACTTCGGCAGGCATCCATATCCATGATTTTACATCCTGCAGAAAACCGGCTGATATTTTTGAGATTTTCTTTTCGCTTCCCAGATTGACAACAGCTTCAAAATCATCGCCCCAGTAGCCCTGCCAATTACCGGTTCTGAAATCGGGTCCGCCGCGCTGGTAATCAATCAAGCCTTCGGGACCGCCGGCGGTATATTGTGGGCTGTATTTAGATTTCAAACGGATGCTGCGTCCTTTGGGCGTTTTAATAAAATGACTCGTGATAACGGCACTTTTTCCAATACTTCTTTTAAACGCGATGGCTTTTATAGTAGTAGTTTCGGCAATTGTGAATGGTGCTGAATAACGTTTTGAGCTGATATCGGGCTCTTTTCCGTCGGTGGTAAAATATATTTCCGTATCCGTTGTCAGTGCTTTAATCGCAACAAGTTGTTCCGTACTGAACGTTTTACCCTTTGCATCAATCCATGGCGCCGGAACTATCGGGCAATCGAGAATGGTAGTTGAAGGACATTCGATAGTGCGGCTCGCCCAATCGCTATTTGAATTAAACCGCATTTTAAAAACCATTTTGCCGCCTTCTGCAATATCGGAATGGTTCAGAAAACTGTTATTATAAATACTGTCATTGAGCCAGGCTTTATAAATAAAGGTGTTCAGATATGAAAGACTGTCGGCAATAATGATGAAATCTTTGCCATTTTCAAGGTGAATAGTCATTTTGGGAAACATAGGCTTACCAATAGCATACTGGCTGCTTCCGGGGCAGACCGGGTAAAATCCCATGGCGCTCATCACAAACCACGCCGACATCTGGCCACAGTCTTCGTTTCCAATCAGGCCATCGGTCTGATTGGTGTACATTGTTTTCGTAATACGATCGATAAGTTTTTGAGTTTTCCATGGTTGCCCAAGATAATCATACATATAAGCCATATGATGGCTTGGTTCATTGCCTTGCGCATATTGTCCGATAAGCCCGGTGATATCAGGCTGTTCACGTCCGCTGAGTTTTTGCTCTGTTTCAAAAACCGCATCTAATTTTTCGATGGCTTTATTGCGTCCGCCCATCAAGTTAATAAGTCCGGTAATATCCTGGGGTACATAAAATCCATATTGAAAGGCGTTGGCTTCGGTATAATTAAAATTTACTTCGCCCGGATTGAAAGGTTCATACCACATACCGTTTTGACGGGCTCGCATGAATCCGGTTGCTGGATCATACAGATTTTTGTACGACTGGGCACGCCGTATATATTTTTTGTAATCCTCAGTCCTTCCCATTTTTTGCGCCATCACAGCAATACACCAGTCGTCATAGGCATATTCAAGCGTTTTTGAAACGGATTCCGACTCATTTTCTGCCGAAATGAAACCATTTTTTTTATAGTCAGCCAGTCCGCTGCGGAAAGCATCGGCACTGTTCTTCATAGCTTCCAGAGCTAGCACTGTGTCGAAGCTGTGTATACCTTTCATATAGGCATCAACGATTACGGGAACACTGTGATAACCAATCATGCAAAAGGTTTCATTCTCTGAAAGCTCCCACACAGGCAGCAAGCCACCCTGTTGGTATTGCGCTAGAAAGGTATTAATAAAATCGCCTGTTCTCTTACGATCTATAATACTGAGCAGCGGATGCTCAGCTCTATAGGTATCCCAAAGCGAAAAAACCGTATAGTAATTAAATCCGTCGGCTTTATGCACTTTTTTATCGGTTCCACGGTACTGGCCGTCGACATCCATGTAAAGATTCGGGCTGAGCATGGCGTGATAAAGTGCTGTATAGAAAATTGTGTCTTGCCTTGGGCTTCCGCCTTCTGCATCCAGTTTTCCAAGTTCTATATTCCACAATTTTCGTGCATTTTCGCGGACCGAATTAAAATCCCATCCGGGAATTTCGGCATCGAGATTTTTTGCCGCACCATCAGTACTGACGGCTGAAATGGCGACTTTAACCAGAAGTGTTTTTGTTGAATCGAGATTAAAATTAAGAAACGCTTTTACTCTCAGTCCGCTGCGTAACTTAGAGGCATTGCCGTCTGCAGAAGCGCTATCGCCATCAATAAAAATATATTTTGCAATCGGGAGCGAGAAGCGCGCGCAGAAATAAACAACCTGATCGTCGGCCCATGCTTTTGAACGCCGCATTCCGCGCACCTCATACTCATTCACATATTCAATGGATGATTCCAGAACTTTGTCGCGATGTTCGAGATCGATAACAATGCCGGCATTCAAACTATCTGAATAAACATATTTATGAAGTCCCGCCCTTGCGCCGGCAGTAAGTTCTACCTTAACATGTGGCTTCTCTAAAAATACGCTATAATAGCCGGCTGTAGCTGTTTCTTTTGAATGACTAAAGGTGGAACAGTACTGCGTATTTAAAAAAACAGGTTTCCCGGAAACGGGCATAAATAAAATATCGCCATAGTCGGAACACCCGGTGCCACTGAGATGTGTGTGTGAGAAACCGTAAATGACACTATCAGAATAATGATATCCGGAACAACCGTCCCAACCACTGAGCCTTGTATCGGGGCTGAGCTGTACCATGCCAAAAGGCGCTGAAACACCCGGATACGTGTGACCGTGTCCAGCGGTCCCTATAAATGGATTTACAAGTGATGCATAATCTTTTACCTGTCCGAATGAAGAAAACCCGGTATAAAAAAAGATAAGACCGAACCAATAAAATAATTTGAAGTTGTTTTTTAGAATCATTTTAAATCGGGTAGTTTTTGATTTATTTGTATTATATCGTACAAACTTTTTATCCTAATCACCGTTGCCGGATTACTCACTGTATTGTTGAAAATACACTGAATCGTTTTTTGTTGATTTGGCAGCAGATCGAAATAATTATCGCTGAATGATGCATCGGTTCCTTGAGGAACAAGGCATATATTTTTAGCAAAAATACCTGTTTCGAGTGTTATTTCCCAAAATTTGTCGGTATAACGGGTAAATTTCAGATTAATATCAGGCTTTTCCAGCGACAGTTCTTTGGGTTCAGTGAAAAAATAGAGTTTATGAATATCTTCTCCCGTAATATATTTATCGGCATCATTGAAAGTCGCGCTGAGCAGGCATGACCTCATCAAAGAACTATCTTTGATTAAAGAGCCTATGGGCATTTCAAAAATTATTTTTGATGCTCCGGGCTTTGCTTGTGCATCGATATTGCGGCTCCACAAAACAGTACCGTCAAATCGTGTCAGAGAGAGGTTTATCAGACCTTTGCAAGAAGATGTATCTGATATCAGATAGACCTGCATTGTTCCTGAATTATTGAAGATTGATATCATTGGGTCGGCGAAAGCACTTCTGACAGCGTATTGGAGGGCTTTCCATCGACCGTAATAATCGCTTCCCGACCAGGAGACCACGGGCCAACAATCATTGAACTGCCAGTATAAACTGCCCATACACCGAGGCATAGCGCGTCTGTGCGCTTCAATGGCGCGCTGCATTCCATTTGCCTGCAACAACTGACTTATGTAATTATAATCAGCTAAGTCAGCAGGAACGGGGTATTCAAGAGCCATGTATGAATTAATTGTTTCAAATCCGGTGGGATGTTTCTGATGTGATTTCAGGTCTTCAGAAAATAACTGCATACCTGCAGAATCAGTGAATGCCCTGATAGTAGCCATATCGGGCACACCCTGAAAACCAAATTCACTCATAAAGCGAGGCACTTTTTTTTCATACACCTTAAAAGATTCCATGCCCCACCAAACGCCCCAGTAATGCGAATCGCCGCGCCGCATACTTTCATCATGCCCCCACCCTATCTGCGGAGAGCTTGATATATAAGGTATTTCCGGAGAATAGCGTGAAGCAATTTCAGGAATCATTTTTTGAAAAACCGAAATGTAATCATGCCAGACTGCAGATGAATCCTGAGATGTGTAAGCGTACTGTTTTTGCCATCCCCAATTGTGCCATCCTTCGTCCATTTCATTATTTCCGCACCACAGGGCAATGCATGGGTGATTACGCAGACGGCACATATTCTCTGTCACCTCTTTTTTTACGTTATCAATAAATGCTGAATCGCCCGGAACCATGGCACAGGCGAACATCATATCCTGCCATATCAGAATACCTTTTTCGTCGCATAAGCGGTAAAAAAGATTGCTTTCATAATTTCCGCCACCCCACACACGAAGCATGTTCATATGGCAGGCAACGGCATTGTCAAGCATAGCGTCATATTTAGAAGAATCAACACGGGGCATGAAGTTGTCGGGCGGTATATAGTTAGCGCCTTTGGCAAAGATATTTCGTCCGTTAAGTCTGAAAATGAAGGATTCTCCAAGGCTGTCGACTTCCCGCACCAGTTCAATTTTCCGAATTCCATAAGGAATAACATTTTCGAAATGACCGCCATTGTTACTTTTCACACGTACAAGAACCGGATACATGAAGGGCACACCCAGCCCGTTGCACCACCACAGCAAAGGTTTGCTGATGCTGAAATCCATTGAAAACACATTCAGACCCGGGTTCAGTCTGAATGATTTAATTTTGGTTTCATCGGGATTAAAGGTGTTCTGCACTTCAATTTTAACGTCTTCTGCAACGTCCGAAATAATTTCGAATGCAGCGGTAAGCTCCGCTTTTTTTTCGTTGAACGTATTCGTTGTGATGTGTACGTCTGAAACCCTGAACTCATTCCATGCTTCTATCCTTACGGGACGCCATATTCCGCAGGTAACAAAGCGCGGTCCCCAGTCCCATCCGTACTGATATTGTGCTTTTCGGGTGAATACTTTTTCGTCGCCCGGCAATGTATACGGAAGCATTTTAGCCATCTGCCGGCCTTTATTCACGGCCGATTCGAATACAATAAGCAGTTGATTATTTTTTCGTTTCAGAATATTTTCACACGGCGCACGCCAGCCGCGGAACATATTGTCGGCGGTCAGTATCAGAGAATCATTCAGGTAAACATGTGCATAAGTATCCAACCCTTCGAATACAAGTTCGCAACGGTGTGAAATATCAATACTGTCAGGGATATCAAAATTACATGTGTATTGCCAGTCGCAGCTTTCAATCCACTGCAGTGTTTTTTCATTGGACCCATAGAACGGGTCGGAAATTAATTTATTGGCGAGTAGGTCGGTATGAACAGTTCCCGGTACACTTGCCGGCAGCCATTGCTGTTCACCGGCTTTTCTGAATTTCCAGCCATTTGTGATGTTCACAGACTGATTGCCTTGTGCGAAAATGCCTAAAGGCAAAACAATCAGACAAAGCAATCTGAAATTCTTCACTGTTCCCTGTAATTAATTCACTTTATTGAAACGCCTATCGAACAAGCGATTCAAGCACTTCCCTTGCTAACATTATTTTTTCGGCTGATGTAAAATAGTGTTCATAATCCGATTCTGCACCGTTGCTTTTCATACTGATTTCTTCTCTTCTAAATTCCATCAGACTGTCTTGTTTTACTTTCCCGGAAAGGTGAAATTCCACAGCGCCGGTTGTTTTAGCAATCATTCCGATGTTTTTTTCATTCACGCCTGCACCCGGCATTACGATAAGTGAATTACCTGCATCTTTAATAAGGTCAACGATGAGGTCTGTTCCTTTATCAGCCGTGACAGCCTGTCCGGAAGTAAGGAGACGATTAAAGCCACAATCGACCAGTGTGTTTAATGCGATAAACGGCTCGCGGCAGCGGTCGAATGCGCGATGAAAGGTGACTGACATGGGCCGTGCAAATTCGACAAGCGTTTTGCATCGTTCAACATCCACATCACCATTTGGCAGCAATATTCCGAATACAACACCTTCAATCCCGAGGCTGCGACAGTGCATGGTATCGCGTTTCATGATTTCAAATTCATATTCGCTGTAAAGAAAATCACCTCCGCGTGGTCGTATCATTGCATGCACAGGAATGTTTACTTTTTCTTTTATCAGCGTAAGCAAACCAAAAGAGGGCGTGGTGCCCCCTTCGGGAAAACCGCTGCAGACCTCAAGTCTGCCTGCACCGCCTTTCATTGCGGCTATTGCAGATTCAACAGAAAAAACAGGTACTTCAATCATATGCTTATGATTTTTTAAGCTCGTGCATTTTCCTGAAAAACCAGACGGCACCTTAAGCCAAAGGTGCGATCTGTGTCTGAATTATTTTATTCCCAACGCTTCCTTTCCCTGATCAAAAACCACGTCAACAGGAATGTCGGCAGATTTCAGCGCATCAAGTTCTTTCTGTAATTGTGGTCGTATGGTGGCATTGGTTTCTAAATACTTCTTCGCACCGTCGTAATCACCGTTGCCCTGGAGTTCGAGTATTTTAGAGGCCCATGTTCCAACCGCAACTTTCATTTTTGCAAAATCCACTTTATAAGTGCCGTCGCTGCCAATAGTGAATGCGCCTGCATCTTCAAAGGCATTAAAGCACATCATATTTGCTTTACCGTGTGCGCTTGCAGCTCCAAAACGTACCGAGCGGAAAATACCTGCCATGTAAGTAACATAGCAATCTTCTTTTGTAATACCCGTAAGTTCGCCTTTATCTATCAGGCTGGTGGTCATGTACAAACCAAGAATATCGGCTTTGGCTTCTTCAAAAGCAGAGAACACATCTTTCAGTGCTTCGCGCACCGTACCTTTTTTATTAATCGTATTTTTAATACCCAGACCGTGTGCCACTTCGTGGAACATTACATTATTGAAAAAGGCATCAAATTTTACATTTGCCAACTGGGTTTTGTCCATCAGCTTGTTGGCAATCGGCATCAGTATATTATCAAATTTGGCTTTCATGGTATTCTTGAGCTGAATTCTGCGAGAGCCTTTTTTAAGCTGGACCTGCTCATCGTTCGGAAGGTTGATGGCAATGGTTTTGCTACCTGCATTGCAATCACCGGCATAATATATTGCATCATAAACACCAAGATCTGATGATGTTCCGGGAACTTCTTTTTTGAATTTAGCATCAACCGGCAATTCCAGTTGCAGGGCCGGTAACTGGCTGATGTATTTATCCAGTTTTTTACTCCATTCCATATCCTTTACCAGAATAAAGGATTCAAAGGCTGCTTTATATTCAAACAGACCGTCTTCATAGTTCTCTATAGGGCCAACCACAAAATCGATATGATTTGTTTTCATGTCCATCCATGCCATATCGCTGGGCTGATAATCGGAGGTAACGAGCGCAGTTGCACGCAGTTCAAGATATTTTTTCAGTCCGGCATCTTCGGCAAGCTCTGCCGCTTTTTTTAAGAGATCAGACGCTTTCTGAAGTTCGGTTTTGTATTCATCGTGGTACCAGACAACTTTTAATGATTTATCCTCATTACGGCGTATCACAGTGTACAATCCGGCTTTATTTTTATCCTGCAATTTTTCAAACTCTTCTTTGGTCATATCGGCAGGATAAAATCCCGCGCCTTTGGGCTTTTCGTTAAAGCCGTTCACAAAAGACGTATTGTTGTTCAGACGTTCCCAAGGTCCGTAGTTGATAACGGTATATCTTTTCACAAGCTCATTTTTAATCGTGTCGAGTACAGCTTTATCACCAAATGTTTGTTTCCAGTAAAGACCGTCCATTATCTGTGCGATGTCTATAAGAATAGAAATCATCTGCTTTTCCTTGTCAGTGATTTTGCTCATGTCGGTGGTAAGTTTTACCACAGCAAACGAATTGATTTTTTTCTGCATAAGGGAGTCTTCTTTGGTCATCGGGGCTTTGTCGTTCTTTTTGTTCGCGCCACATCCGGCTAAAACGAATACTGCGGCAAGAAGCAGTATGGAGGTTTTGAATATTCCTGTTTTCATAAAAAATGGATTTTTGGGTTTTTATACAATTTGAGGTTACTAAATTAGTTATTATTTGATAAAGAAGACAGACATGCCGAAATGAGAGTCAAACACATAAAAATAATGAGTGGTTTTATGGAAGGCATTTGTTCTGCACGGTTTTTGCTGTTTTAAATTTTCAAGACCAATTATCATAACCAAATCGTACCATAATGCGCCACATATTATTCCTTTTATTCGTTGCATTAGCTGTGACTGTAAGTGCACAGCCGCAGCAAGCCGATCCTCAGATTAATGTCAATCCTCAGGTTAATACGGACAATCAGATAAATCAACCTCATGGCGGGCTGGGAAATGAAGATATCAATAGTAACGATAATGAGCAGGTGCAGCAGGTTATCACCTACAATCAGCAGGTGCAGCAGTCGGGAACGATAGAGGTCAATACGAATAGCCACTGGGGCTCTTCGCAGTTATCAGCCGCCACAGTAAACAGGGCTTCTGCGTCGGTAAGTGTAACCAAGAATGTTCACCATTTAAAACATAAGAAAAAGAACGGCAGCGTATTCTTTACAAAAATATTCAGTAAAAAATTCAAGGCCGCTAATCATTATTCAGGCAAACACCGGTTTACGATGTGCCATACCTTCTAAAATTATTCCCGAAAGAAAATTTTTTCTCCTTTTCTCTTTGTATTTTAAAAAGCAGTAATTTTGTTGTTAACTATTTAACAATAGTTAATCAATTGTTTTAAATATTTGAATTACTGATATTAACATATTTTTTAGATACAGTCCAAACCATACTGCTCTATGAAACGCACATTATTAATTCGTGATGTTACGCTGCGCGACGGGCAGCAGTCGCTGTTTGCCACCCGCATGAATCAGGCTCAGGTTGACAGGGTGTTGCCCTTGTATAAGGAAGCGAATTTTTATGCCCTTGAAGTATGGGGCGGCGCCGTTCCCGATTCTATTATGCGGTTTTTGAATGAGAATCCCTGGACAAGGCTGGAGTCAATAAAAGAAGCTATTGGTGATGTATCAAAACTCACAGCCCTATCGCGCGGACGCAATCTTTTTGGATACAATCCTTATCCGGAAGAAGTAATTGAAGGTTTTAACCGCAATGCCGTGCAATCGGGTATTGGCATCATGCGCATTTTTGATGCGCTGAATGACGTTGACAACATGAAGTCGACCATTCGCTATGTGAAAGAAAACGGCGGCTTGGCTGATGCGACTGTTTGTTACACGGTTGACCCGCATTTTACGGCAATGGACAGGATAAAAGCCGCGATGCATCTGAAGCGCCTGCCGAACAATGTTTTTCCGAAAGAGTATTTTGTAAAGAAAGCGGTGGAGCTGGAAAAACTAGGCGCCGACATGATTACTATCAAAGATATGGCGGGGCTGATACCTCCGGGCAAAACCGGTCGTTTGGTAGAAATGCTTAAGAAAAAAGTAAAGATACCTATTGATTTTCATACCCATTGCACACCGGGATACGGGCTGGCTTCATCACTCACGGCCATCATCAAAGGTGTTGATATTCTGGACACGGCCATCTTGCCATTCAGCGGTGGTCCGGCAGCTCCGGCTTTCGAGCTGGTTCAGGTATTCTGTAATAAACTTGGAATTGAAACCGGCGTGAATCTTGAAGCCGTTGCAAAAATCAATCTGGAGCTGAAAGCCATTCGTTTAGAAATGGCCGATATAGACAGCTACAAATTGTATCCGCTTGATTTTGACATATCCACGGGAACCCTTCCGAAAAGGATCGATACTTTATTTGATAAGGCAATAGAACTGGCCAATGCCGATAAAGAAGCTGAATTAATTGCTGTTTGCCAGAAAATAGAAAAATATTTTAATTTCCCGCCCCCCGACGAATTGGTAAAAAACGCAGAAATTCCGGGCGGAATGTACACCAATATGCTGTCGCAGCTCAAAGGTCTGAAACTCGAAAAACTGCTGCCCCGCACACTTGAAATCATTCCAACCGTAAGGCTTGCCGCAGGTTGCCCGCCACTGGTTACACCCACGAGTCAGATTATTGGCGTTCAGGCGGTGAATTGCGTGATTGACGAGAATAAAGGACAGCCTTTCTATACCACCAAATCTATACAGTTCGTGAATCTTGTGAAAGGCCTTTACGGACATACGCCTGTTCCCGTAGATCCTGAATTTCGTTATAAAATTGCCGGCGTACATGAGGAAACGCCGTATGACACGCGCAACTATCGCAAACAGGAAAATCCGTTATACCCCGAGTACGGCGATGTTCATCTTGCCCAAAACGAAAAAGAACAATTGCTTCTTGAGCTGTTTCCTTCAGTGGCCTATGATTTTCTTAAAAAGAGAATGATAGACAAATATCTGAACGAGATACACGAGATTGAAGAAATAAAAAGAAAAAAGCATCTGAAAGAAAAGGAAAAATACGAAATTCTTACGCCGGAAGAAAAGCTGCAGCGCCTCATGGACGGGCTTTACAATTATTAGACGTAAGAATTTAGACTACAGATATAAGACTGAAGAAAGATTGGATTAACCGATTCTTTTGCACCTAAAATTATCCTTTTTCTTACCCTATAGTTTATACAATTGGTCCCTCCCATTGCTTGGTGGATTATGCAATTTTCCCAAAGTAAAATTTTATAGGTTAAAAGACCTGAATTAAGTCGGGATAAATGACCTGTGCTATTCAGGTCATATGCCTGTGGAATCGGGTCGTGATTTGGATGTACATTTGTATATAGAGAAACAACAACGGCGCAAATAACAAAAGCCATGAAAACGAACTCAAATAACAACCGGAACTTCATCAGCAACTTCGCCACAGTGACTGCAGTTTTCGTAATGTTTTTTGCAGTTGCTTTTACGAACAGTGCTTCTTCACAGAACGATGGTCTCTCGACCGAGAACACCGCTACCTGGAATTACAGCGAGTTTGACATGACCGGCAGTTATGACCTGATTGCCACCGATAAAATGGCTCTGAGCCCCGATTTTCAAGTTTCTCTTTCAGCTGACGGCAATTATTACATCATGAGCACAGTAAACGGCAACAGCGGCAATTATCAGGTCGGTTACATTGGTCAGCTTTCGGCACCGAGAATTGGCGCCAGCAACATCGAAGTTCAGATTAACCTTGACGAAGCACTTGAAACCAATGCCCCCGTTGACCCTTATACTGCTCTTCTGATTACCTCATTACATACCGTGAAATAACCCTAAACAACCAATATCATCTATCAACTAAAACGGGAGCCGATTGGCTCCTTTTTTTTGTTTAATCCTTCCTCTTTGTTTTTTTTTCGGCCGGCGCCAAATCAACGGATTTCTTTTCTATATTAGCAGATTGAAATGAACCCCGCTTGAAAAACTGAAAATGGAAGTCCTTCAATATATTAGTGAATTATTAGTGCGTCAGGATTGCGTGATTGTTCCCGGACTTGGTGGCTTTATTGCCAATTATTCTCCGGCAAAGATTCACCCTGTACTTCATACGTTTACGCCTCCGGCAAAAGATATCTTATTCAATGCCAGTCTAAAGAATAATGACGGGCTGTTGGCCAACTATATCGCCATAAAAGAGAAACTGACCTATGCCGAGGCACTGGCACGCATTCAGGATTTTTCCGATCAGTGTTCACACCGGCTTCGCGAAAACGGGCGCGTAGAGATTGTTAAAGTGGGCACATTATTCCCCGACAGGGAAGGAAATATTCAGTTCGACCCTGAAAAAGACACGAACTATCTGCTTGAATCATTCGGCTTCAGTGGGTTTACTTCTCCGGCAATCAAAAGAGAAGGTATTCAGGAGCGTTTACAGCGCACTTTCGACGAAAATAAAAAGCATCGTTCGGAGCGTCTTCCCAAAAACCGCAAAGCCATTCGCAGACTCACCATTGTAAGTATTCCTGCCGCTGCCGTATTTGTGTGGGGCGTATTCAACATTGGTCTGCTGAAAGATATTTATACCAGTAATTCGGGCTATTTTTCCTTTTTCAATAAAGAGAAAACAACCACCGAAGTCGCGTATATCGCCCCGACGCCTCAACCGGAAAAAACAACCGTTTATGCCGGGCTTTTCAATACTTCCGATAAAACAATAATTTTAAAGAATCCGTCAGCACCCGATTCTGATGTAATTTATCCTTTTATTACAGGAAAAACCGTATTTAATCCAGCCGACACCTTAGTTACGGTTGTGGAAGCAGAACCGGCGATTGCCGTCGACCCGGCAGAAAACAATGTTGAACTTCATTACTACATCATAGGCAGTTGTAACAAGACCCGTGAATTTGCCGAGAATTACCTCCGTGAAATCAGAGCACAAGGTTTTGCACAGGCAGGTATTACAGAACCAAGTGGCGCCGGGTATTATAAGGTGTATTTCGGTCGCTACGCAAGCGAGCAGGAAGCCTCTGCCAGGCTGTCGAAAGTTCATGAAACCAACCCGAACGCCTGGCTGGCAAAAATTTAATTTTTTTATTAGCTGAATCTCCGGTGGCCAAACATAAATTACTTCGTTTCGCTGAAACTGCACAGTTTCCAAACTTCATACAAGTACCTTACAAACAGGCATTAACAGGCTGTTACCTGAAAGGACTCTGGAATAAAGATTTTTTTAAGAACGAACAGCCCCTGTGGCTTGAGCTTGGATGTGGCAAAGGTGAATATACGGTTGGTCTTGCTCAAAAATATCCTGAACGAAATAATCTGGGTATTGACATCAAAGGGGCACGCATGTGGCGCGGAGCCAAAACCGCTTTAGAAAATAATATCAGTAATGTTGGTTTTTTACGGACAGAAATCTCGCTGATTGAGAGCTTTTTTGCAAAGGACGAAGTAAGTGGAATCTGGATTACCTTTCCTGACCCCTATCTGAAAAATGCAAAATCGGACAAGCGGCTTACGTCCCAGCATTTTCTGAGTAAATATAGCAATGTTCTCAAACCCGGAGCCGAAATCCACCTAAAAACCGACAACCGGCCATTGTACGAATATACTTTAGACGTGATTAAGGAAAATGGTCACAGCCTGCTGTTCGAAACAAACGACTTATATTCACTGGATATCCACGATGAAGCCTCCTCTATTCAGACCTTTTATGAGCAGATGTGGTTAGCACAGGGTTTGAAAATAAATTACATTCGCTTTACACTTAAATAACTTTTAAGCAATAGCCGGATGAGCAAAGAGCCACAACGCTTCCATGACGAGCCATTTTTTGAAAGGGTATTTGAGCTGGCTCGGCTTATTCCTTACGGACGTGTAACCAGCTATGGCGCCATGGCTCGTTATCTCGGGAGCGGCGGCTCGGCTCGCACCGTGGGATGGGCGATGAACAAATCACACACACACCATGATTATGTGCCGGCACACCGTGTGGTGAATCGTATCGGCATGCTCACAGGCAAACATCATTTCGGCGGATCATCGCTGATGGCTGAACTGCTAATCAATGAAGGCGTGCGTGTTGAGAACGACCGGGTCGTTGATTTCAAAAAATTATTCTGGGATCCGTTCAGCCTGAACAAATAAGGCATCTAATCTTCTCAATGATTCGGGAAAATATATTGAATATCCGGAATTCATTCCGAAAATTCGTATCAATTTTCGGAATACAATCCTAAAAATCAGTGTTTTTCTGACTTCTTCAATCATTGCCCCATTAATAAATTTCATTGAGAGGCTTGCGACCTGCGCCCGGGGTTTTACGGTAGGATGTAACCGATTCGCCGGTGATGGCACGGAATTGCGTGGAAAGGTACTGAACACTGCTATAACCCATATCATATGAAATTTCACTGAGCGTGAGATCGCCGTACTCCAGCAATTCTTTTACTTTTTCAATTTTATGAAGAATGATGAAACGCTCCAGCGTGGTTCCTTCATGCTTTGAAAATATCCCCGAAAGGTATTGATAGGACAGCCCCAGTTTTTCAACCAGATAATCGGAATTGCGGATGATTGAATTTTTATTCCCTGCAAAATGGATGAGCTCAATAACCGCTGTTTTTATCTGCTCAACCAGTATTTTTTCCTTGTCCTGAACCACGGGAAACCCGTTGCGGGCAAGCACATCCTCTATGCGTGAAAATTTAATTTCGGATGCATCATAGGTAATTGAAAGCTCACCCAGCGAAACCTGATTTACGCGCACACCTGTTTTCTCAAGCACTTGCCTGATTACGAGTGAGCAGCAAGTGCACACCATATTTTTGACTGCTATGTTTGCCGTGGTTTCCGTAGGGCGTTGCTTCTATTTTGCGGCAGGTGCACCATGCCGCTTGTTAAATTCTGAGAGCCCGTTATTCAAAAAAGTCACAAAATTCGCGGCATTCAGGTCGTATGCTTTGGGTTGAGCCAATTTAGCTTTCTCAACACTGGCTTTTTCTTTTAATTCAACAAATGGATCAAACAGCACATAATATGGCTGTGCATTCACATTGAACCAAGATATCTGGAAGTCGGCATATTTTTTACCGATGGTCTTTTTCACGTTGCCGTCGTAAAGTGAGGTCACCCATTCATTTTCGGGCAGGTCTGTTTTATCGTCCACATAAAGTGTAACAATAACGAACTTTTCGCGAAGCAGTTTCAGCACCTGAGGATCCGACCACACGTTGGCTTCCATTTCGCGGCAGTTCACGCATCCGTGACCGGTGAAATCAATAAATATGGGTTTGTTTTGCTGCCTGGCACATTCAACACCCTGAACAAAATCAAAATAGCCTTTGAGCCCATGTGGCAGGTGAAACAGATTGCCATATTTTGTTTCGCCGCACACTTCGGCAGTTTCTGCTTTTCCGATGTTTGCGTTGTCGCGAATAATGGCGTTGAGGTCAAAATCATGGGTTTGCTGTGGAGGCAAGTATCCCGATAAGGCTTTGAGCGGCGCACCGAACATGCCCGGAACCAGATACACCATAAATGTAAATGCGATGATGGCGAGACCGAGACGCGGAACGCTCACATGTTTTGATTCCGAATCGTGAGAAAATTTAAGTTTGCCGAGAAGATAAAGACCCAATAGTGCAGATATCACAATCCATATGGCTATGTATATTTCGCGGTCGAGTATGCCCCAGTGATATGTTTGATCGGCAACGCTTAAAAATTTAAAACCAAAGGCAAGCTCAATAAAACCCAACACTATTTTTACTGAATTGAGCCATCCGCCCGACTTAGGAAGGCGCTGCATCAGCGAAGGAAAAAACGCAAATAACGTAAATGGTAGTGCGAATGCTATTGAGAAACCGAGCATTGCAATAATGGGTTTAATGATTTGCCCGCCACCGGTGGATGATTCAACCACCACCCAGCCCACAATAGGGCCCGTACATGAAAACGATATCAGTACGAGCACAAATGCCATAAAGAAAGGGCCCCAGAATCCGCCTTTATCAACCTTTGAATCCATTTTATTTACCAGCCAGTTTGGCATAACAATTTCGAACATGCCAAGAAATGACGCTGCAAATAGCACAAATACGAGGAAAAACAAGATATTAGGCAACCAGTGTGTGGAAAGCCAATTGAAGATGTCGGCTGTGACAGCACCTTTCCCGAACATGTATGAAATGATGATTAGCAAAGCAATGGGAATGGTATAGATTGCAACAATTGATATGCCGTAGAACATGGCCTGAAAGCGCGCTTTGCGCTTATTTTCGCTGCCTTTCATAAAAAAAGACACAGTCATCGGAATCATCGGGAATACGCAGGGTGTAATAATGGCTGCGAGACCCATCAAAAATGCAAAAATAAACAGCCCCCACATGCTCCGGCCTGCAACGGGATTTCCTGAATCTCCGGTAATGGTTCCGGCATTTTTTGTTGTGTCGGCAGCTTTCAACTTCAGGCTGTCGGCAGCGGCTTTCAGAGCTGATGAATCAACGGTATCAGCAACTTTATTATCTGCAACAGCAGGATTAGCGGCACCTTCCAGTTTAAATTCAAAATTTGCGGGCTCCGGAAAAATGCAGCTTACATCGTTACACGACATAAAATCAATGCTTCCCGTAACGCTGAAAGGCCTGGCAGAAAGTATTTTTATTTTCTGTTTAAATGTGGTTTTTCCATTGAAGTACTTAAGCACCATCTCAAAATTCTTATCGTATTCTTCTATGGGTTTGGATTCACGCACTTTGCCGTCGAGCTGGTAATTTGTGCTCTTCTTGAATTTAAAAAGTGTAGCAATCGGCCCCACGGCATCTTTAGGCAGGTTTTGCGAATACAGGTGCCAGCCGGCAAGCATCGTTGCTGTGAATTGTAGTTCCGCCTCATTGTCGCTGATTTTCTTGGTGGCGTAAGTCCATTTTACAGGCTCTATCACCTGAGAAAAGGTGTATGAGCTGAGTAATATAAAAATGAACAGCAGTGAAAAAGCTCTGAATTTCGTGGGCTTCATAGATTTCGGATTATTGGTGCCTTTTACAAAAGTACTAAAATATGTGCTGTGGGCTTAAAATGCAATCGTCACTTAATTGATGCTTATTTTATTATTATTCTGAATGTTCAACTTTAATTTTCAGGCCGGTTTTTGTTTCTGTTGTAATCTTAAACCGGTCATCCATACGGTGTCCTATTATCCAAACAATGTCCTTCCCGGAACAAAGCAGCCAGACATTTTCCTTATCGGCAAGAGAGAATTTATGATCGGTAAAATAGTCACTGACTTTCTTTTTTCCTTTCATCCCAAAAGGATAAAAGGTATCTCCTGTTTTCCATTTGCGGATAACGAGTGGAAATATTAGTTTGTTTTTATCAAGTGTTGCAATATTTTTTTCGCGCTGAACCTGATAGTTTTTACCTGTCCATACCCGTTGCATGGACAAACGTAATGGATGTTCTATACTTGCTGCGCCTTCAGGTATTTCAAACACAACAGATTCGAGTTCATCTATTTGAAGACGTGTGATAATCAATTGTTCGCGGTCTGAAATGAGCCGGTGCGTAGGCGAAAAGAATTTTTTACCACTGCCGCGCTCTATATTTTTAAGAATGTCATCAACAACAGAAGTGCTGAAGTTGTAAGGTTTCAGAAGTTCAAACAAATAAGTGCGCAGCGGCTCTAATAACAATAACTGCTTTACAGGAATTACAAATTGGTCTTCTTTTTTTATGATAATACCTGATGCTGCTGCGATTGCTGCGTTATAAATTATTTCCGCATCACGCAGTTGTTTGATGTTCGTAGTAAGTATACTGCGATATTCGGGACATATTTCTTTTACCAGTGGCAGTAATTTGTTCCTTATTTTATTTCTGAGATAATGAGATTCTTTGTTACTCTGATCTTCACGATAGGGCACTTGATTTTTCAGCGCGTGTTTTTCAATATCGTTGCGCCAGGCAAAAAGCAGCGGGCGAATTACAGTTCCCTGTTTGGACAGAATGCCGTGCAAACCCGATATTCCGCTTCCTCTAAGCATATTGATAAAAAATGTCTCAATCTGATCGTCCAGATGATGGGCTGTGGCGATGCAGCGATAATTTTCATTTTCAAGAAGTTCCGTAAACCAGGCGTACCGAAGATCGCGTGCGGCCATTTGCGTTGAGATGCCTGATTTTGAGGCATAACTCAGTGTATCGAACCGTTTGCAGAAAAAAGGCACACCATAAATCCCGGCCATTGTTTCCACAAATTTTTCATCCTCGTCCGATTCTTTTCCGCGAAGCTGAAAGTTACAGTGCGCAATACCGTATGAAAATCCTGCTGTATGAAAAAGCTGTGCCAGCACACTTGAATCAATGCCCCCACTCACAGCAAGCAGCACCCGTTGCCCTACGGCAAACAGTTGTTGTGAACGAATATATTCCTTCAGACGCGCGATCATGGAATCAAATATATATAAAAAAATGGTTCTGTTAAATTTACTCGCCCTTCTTCTTTTTATCGATGATCTCGAAATTGCGCGTCATGCTTTCGCCATTCTGATCAACCAGCACGAGTATATGATGACCGGCTTCGGGTGCCAAACCCATTTGATGGAACTCTTCAGTTGCACCAATATATTGTTGGTCAAGGTACCAATAAATCTTCGTCCCTGAAATACGGTGTGCGACTTTGAACAGGAATTTCTGTTTCTTTCCGTCAAGGTCATAGGGCACATATAAACTGCTATTCTCTTTCGGATAGATGATATCCATAGATCGGGTTGGCTGGTCGGCAGAAGCGCAATCATGGCGGTATGGCGGCAGTATTTTATAAAAAGGATTTTTAGTCTGGAAATAATATTCCATGACCGGAGGCAGCACAAACCATGTTTTTGTAACCATATTATCTACCGATTCGCAATCGCTTGTCACACGCCACTTTTCTGTTTTATCAAGGTGAACCAGCTGATGATAAGGGCATATACCGGTTCGAATGCCTTTCTTCTGCACCCAGACGGTATCAACAATCTCGCAGTTTGGCGTAGCCCGATATCCGCTGTAATGGCACACAGGCAGCTGTTCCATATCGTCGTATGGAGCGTAGAACCACCCTTTCGGTCTAAGCGCTTTAAAAATATCAAACAAAATCGGTGCAGCATAGGTAAGACCGGTCATTCCCGGACGCCCTTCCCCGTTTGAGTTACCAACCCATACTGCAACAATATATTCCGGAGTACACCCAATTGACCATGCATCGCGACCGCCATAACTGGTGCCTGTTTTCCATGCGATTTTGGCAGATGATGAAAACTCCTGCCATTCGGCATCTTCATCGGGTCGTGAAACTTCGTTCATCGCCTCAAACGTGAACCATATGGATGAAGCGCTCAGCACCGAATTATCTTCATCAGCCACTTTCTTCTTTTTAATTTCCTTTCGGTAAAGATAATTTGCCGGATGGAAATCGCTGCGGTCGTATTTTGAATTGAAAGTCTGATAATGATTCAGTGTACGCGCCATGCTTGCATAGGCCCCGGCGAGGTCCCAAAGATTTGCTTCGGCGCCGCCAATAATGAGCGACAGACCGTAGTGGGATGCGGGTTTGTTCAGGGTTGTCAGTCCGATTTTTTTCAGAATATAGCAAAAGCGTTCTGTATGGTACATTTGCAGCATTCGCACAGCAGGCACATTGAGCGAACGGGCAAGTGCACGGCGGGCAGGTACAGCTCCGTCGTAGGTAAGACTATAATTCTCCGGCATGAAACCACCCATTTGTGTGGGAATATCGGGGACAAGTGTGCCGGGCAAAATTTGCCCGTCGTTGAGCATAGCCGCAAACAGAAATGGTTTTAAAATGCTACCTGTACTTCGTGAAGATGTGATAATATCCACATCACTGCCAAAATCAGGATGCCCCGGATTGCTTGTATTGCCCACATAAGCGATTGCATTACCGGTTTCCACATCGAGAACGAGTGCGGCAGCATTGTTTACCTGATTTGCCCGGTATTTCTCATGATATCGTCCAACGATATCCGTAACAATTTCCTGCAGATGCTCATCAACGGTAGTGCGGATACGTTCGCCTTTGTGACCTTCATGAGTGGCACGATCAATGAGGTGAAATGCAAGCTGAGGCAATGGAAAAGGCTTTCCCGGCAATGGTTCTAACTTAGCAAGACGGCATTCTTCATCTGTCATGTATTTACATTTACAGAGCTGATCGAGCAAACGGTTGCGCTTATCGCGAAGTTTATCAAGATTTTTTCCGGGATAAATGAGTGACGGACTATTTGGTAAAACCGCGAGGGTGGCGGCTTCCGACCAGCTCATGCGGTCAGGACTTTTTCCAAAATAACGCCAGGATGCAGCATCGAGACCGACAACATTACTGCCAAACGGTGCGTTGGATGCGTAAAGCGCCAATATTTCCTGTTTACTACTGGTAAGTTCTAGACGCATGGCCTGTTCCGCTTCGATAAACTTCTCAAAAATAGTACGGGCTTTCCCTTTCCGCGACAAGCGAATTACCTGCATGGTAATGGTACTGCCGCCACTTACCACTTTTCCCGCCTTGATATTTTGAATAAGTGCACGGCTGAACGATACCGGATTCACACCATTGTGGTACTCAAACCAGCGGTCTTCGAACATTACAAGGGCCGCTGCAAATTTATAAGGCACATCACTATTGTATGGAAAGCGCCATTGCTGGTCATCTGCAATCCGCGCCCCAAGCAACACACCGCTGCTGTCTTCAACAACTGTAGATGTAGGATCGTGAAAGATTTTGTTGGGAAAGGCGAAGAAAAAAATGCCGCAAAGTGTCAGCACAATGGTCAACCACCATACTTTGCGAGATTGTAAAAACAGCAGGAAGCGGTAACGCGTCGAAACCGGATAATACTCTTTTTTTCTGAACGGCCAGGAAATCATAGGTTGCAAATTTATCTAAAATAGGTTTAATGCGATTTTTTTTGATTCCAACTGACATATTGCAGCATAAATTGATTAGGGTGCCTCAACTTTTTAAATTAATTTTGCAGCGTTTTAAACGCTTCATTACTAACATTTAAATATAAAAAAGCAATATGGTACTTACAGGTAAAAAGGCGCCGTTATTCAAGGCAGATGCCGTTATAAACGGTGGCGATTTTGTTGAGAATTTTTCACTGGAACAATACATTGACAAAAAACATGTGGTATTCTTCTTTTATCCACTTGATTTCACCTTTGTTTGCCCAACAGAGATTATCGCATTTCAGGATAAGCTTGCAGAATTCGAAAGTCGCAATTGTGCCGTTGTAGGCTGTTCGGTTGATTCAAAGTTTTCACATTGGGCATGGCTTCAAACCGAAAAGGCTGCAGGCGGTATTAAAGGCGTGAAGTTTCCGCTGGTAGCCGATATCAGCAAAACCATTGCAGAAAACTACGGTGTTTTGGCAGGAAATTATGATTATAACGAAGACGGCGAAATGATATTTCACGGTGACCCCGTTGCTTATCGCGGACTTTTTCTGATAGATAAAGAAGGGATTGTGAGGCATCAGGTTGTGAATGATCTGCCTTTAGGCCGCAGCGTTGATGAAGCGTTGCGTATGGTAGATGCATTACAGTTCTTTGAAGAGAATGGCGAGGTTTGCCCGGCCAACTGGCATAAAGGCGACGAAGGTATGAAAGCCACCGCTGAAGGTGTTGCCAATTATCTTGGCAAACATTAATAAAAAAGAGGCGCTTTCGGCGCCTCTTTTTTTATTCCATTTTTTTGGCTTCATCCCAAAATACATCCATTTCGGCAAGTGACATCTGATGCAAGGGCTTGCCTGTTTCTTTTGCTCTTTTTTCAAGGTGATTGAATCGGCGAATGAATTTCTTATTGGTTCGTTCAAGTGCATCTTCAGGGTTGACACCAATAAAACGCGAATAGTTAACCAGTGCAAAGAGCAGATCCCCAAATTCGTCTTCACGGCGCGCAACAGGCGCATTATCTTCAACTTCTTTGCGCAGCTCATTCAGCTCTTCTATAACTTTATCCCAAACCTGCTCCGGCTTTTCCCAGTCAAATCCTACCCCACGAACCTTTTCCTGAATGCGGTATGCCTTTACAATTGCAGGAAGCGACAATGGAACACCGCTTAGTACCGTGCGATCTTTATCTTCAAGTTTTATACGCTCCCAGTTATTTTTAACATCCTCTGCTCCGGAAACAACAGTATCGCTGAATATGTGAGGATGCCTTTTAATGAGCTTTTCGCAAATGCCGGTAATAACGTCTGTCATTGTAAAATCTCCCGTTTCGGAACCAATTTTTGCGTAAAAAACAATATGCAACAGCAAATCGCCAAGTTCTTTTGAAATTTCCGGCATATCCTTCTCTAAAATGGCATCGGAGAGTTCGTAGGTTTCTTCAATAGTAAGATAACGTAATGACTCTATTGTCTGTGCACTGTCCCAGGGGCATTTTGCACGGAGCTCGTCCATTATGTCGAGCATGTGTTCAAATGCTTTTAATTCGCTTCGCATGATGAAATATTTTTGCAAACCTACGGCTAATTTCAATAATACCGAAGAATGCCTGTTGTAAATTCCGGGGAATAATCAGGTAATGATTCTTTTTAACCGGTCATTTCCATTAAATTTTCTCTTTCCGGATATTGTCCTGCAGAATGTTTTAAATTTGACAGCACATAAAGCCTTTTTCAAAACGGAAATGCATGGAACAGATAGCTGTAGGTATTGATATTGGAGGAACGACAACCAAATTTGGTTTTGTTGATATTAACGGAAACATCCTTGCCAGAAGTGTAATGCCGACAACCGGTTTTGATGATGCAACGGCATTTGCAGAAGTTCTCGCGTCTGAAGTTACAAAAGTTCTTCAGCAAGCCGGCACTCCTCCGGTGAAAGGGGTCGGCATTGGTGCACCCAATGGAAATTTTTTCAACGGCACCATTGAATATGCGCCCAACCTGAAGTGGGAAGGAATCATTCCGCTCGCCTCCATGATGGCACACCATCTCGGTTTTCCTGTTGTTCTGACTAATGATGCAAATGCCGCAGCCATTGGAGAAATGATTTACGGCGCCGCAAACGGAATGAAGGATTTTATTTTCATCACCCTGGGAACAGGCGTCGGAAGCGGCATTGTGGCCAACGGCAATATGATATACGGACATGACGGCTTTGCAGGAGAAATTGGTCATGTGATTCTACAGCCCGGTGGGCGCCTTTGTGGTTGTGGACGACAGGGCTGCGTTGAAACATATTGCTCGGCAACGGGCATTGCCCGTACATATCTTGAAATACTTTCCAACAAAGGAAAACAGCCTGACATTGACTTTAAAAATGTGGACGCTAAACATGTGTTTACTATGGCCAATAAAGGCGACAATTCAGCAATAGAAAGCTTTGAATACACCGGAAAAATGTTGGGTCTGGCACTCGCCAACAGCGTTGCTTATACCAGTCCCGAAGCTATTTTTCTATTTGGTGGTCTGGCAAATGCCGGTGATTTGCTCTTTCGGCCGACAAAAATTTCTTTTGAAAATAACCTGCTGAAAATTTATAAAAATAAAATAAAGATTCTTCCATCGGGTCTGCCCGAAAATGATGCAGCTATTCTGGGTGCGGCGTCTTTAGCATGGAAAGAGATTGGCTAATCCATTTTTTATGAGAACACCAAACCGCAACATCGCATTATTTTTATTCCTATTTATTATGAACACCAGCCTGAACGGTCAAACCCTTCCTGCACTTATCCCCTGGCCGGCAGATTTCAGAATGCAGCCCGGAGCATTCAACCTGACTGCTCAAACGCGCATTATTGCAGATGGCGAACAAAGCCGGAGCGATGCTGCCTTATTTAATGAATATCTTCAGCAGTTCTATGGAATATCACTTGCGGTTGAAGTTCACAGAGCGTATGTTGGCGAGAATGTTATTTTTCTCGAACAGGCTGACACTACTGAAATGCCCGATGAAAGTTATATGCTGACAGTACGGAATTCCAACATTAAAATCCGTGGTAGCGGCGCCGGAGTTTTTTATGGGCTGCAAACGTTGCGTCAGTTGCTGCCATCGGAAAAGAAATCGATTTATGCGATTCCCTGCGTTGAAATTTCAGATAAACCCCGCTTTAAATGGCGCGGTATGCATCTAGATGTAAGCCGTCATTTCTTCGATGTGGATTTCGTAAAAAAGTACATTGACGAACTCGCATTTTACAAGATGAACACATTTCACTGGCATCTCACCGATGACCAGGGATGGCGTATTGAAATAAAAAAATATCCGAAGCTCACTTCTGTGGGCGCATGGCGCAAAGGCACTCTCCTCGGGCATTCATCTGATTTACCCGAAGTTGTTGATACTGTCCGCTATGGCGGTTTTTACACACAGGACCAAATCAGAGAGGTTGTGGCATATGCTGCAGCTCGGCACGTTACAGTCGTTCCTGAAATAGAAATGCCCGGACACGCATTAGCAGCTCTGGCAGCCTATCCTGAACTTTCATGTTCCGGCGGATCTTTTGAAGTTGAGAAAAAATGGGGTGTATTTGATGATGTCTTTTGCCCGAATGATTCTACCATACGTTTTCTGGAAAATGTTTTGGATGAGGTGATGCCGCTGTTCCCCGGGAAATATATTCACATTGGAGGCGACGAATGCCCGAAAGTAAGATGGAAAAGCTGTCCGAAATGCCAGTCAAGAATTAAGACTGAAAAACTGAAAGATGAAATGGAACTGCAGAGTTACTTCATCAAACGCATTGAACAGCACGTCAACTCGAAAGGCAAACAGATTATCGGCTGGGACGAGATTCTAGAAGGCGGACTCGCAGGAAATGCCGCTGTAATGTCGTGGCGGGGAGCAGAAGGCGGAGTTGCTGCTGCCAAAATGAATCACAATGTGGTAATGACACCCGGCGGATATTGCTATTTCGACTATTATCAGGGCTCACCAAAGTCGGAACCTCTTGCTATAGGGGGCTACACCACGGTAGAAAAAGTGTATTCATTTGAGCCGGTGCCATCGGAACTTTCGTCGTCAGAACAAAAATATATTCTGGGAGCTCAGGCAAACCTCTGGACTGAATATATTGCCACTCCCGAACATGCAGAACATATGGCTTTTCCGAGAATTTGTGCCTTATCGGAAGTATTGTGGTCGCCCGCATTAAACAGGGATTTCAGTCAATTCAGATTAAGGCTCGATGAACATTTTTCATTACTCGACATGATGCACATCAATTATTCCCGGGCACTCTACGAAATCAAGATGAATTATCTCGGAATACCTGACAAACAAGGCATTCTGCTCAGCCTCACACCGCCGCTCAACGGTGGCGAGATACGGTACACCGGCGACGGTTCTCAACCCGGATTGACTTCAGAATTATACACCTTACCAATTACCGTTGACCATTCTAAAGTGATAAATGCCGTATGGGTAAAAGATTCTAAGATAAAGGGACCTGTGATTTCACAAGCATTCACCATTGCAAAATCCACCGGAAAAAATATCAGACTTAAAAACGAGCCCCATAAGAAATACAGCAACGGCGGTGCTTTTGCACTGGTCGACGGAGTGCTTGGAAACATCCCCTGGAACGGGAAAGAATGGCTCGGATTTTTAGGAAAGGATCTGGATGCCACTATTGATCTGGGTAAACCGGAAGTGATAAACTCCGTGAGTATTGATGTATTAAGCGCCGAATCAAGCTGGATATACCTTCCGGTGAAAGCTGAATTGTACATTTCCGATGATGGAAAAGAGTTTAAACTGATCCGCACAGCCTCTGAAAACGAGATTAAAACATCAGGAAGAACAATTGTGCTGGATGGCGGCAAAGTAAAAGCACGTTATATTAAAGTGGTGGCGGTCAATGCAGGAATTATCTCAGCGGGCAAGCCCGGCGAAGGCAATGAGGCATGGCTGTTTACCGATGAGATATGGATAAAGTAACTTCATTCCCATGATAAAAAAAAGTCTTTCAATGCATCGGCGCAATGCAAAATATTTCAGGATGTATTCAAAATCTCTGATAATACTGCTGTTTGCTCTGTGTTATAGCTTTACCGTAAAAGCACAATTAATCCGGGATACCGCACAGTTAGCCCATATCAGCGCATCACTTACAAAACAAAAAACTCTTGCAAAGTACAGATTTGAAGCCTGTTTCAGCGTTTTTAAAACACGCATGACGGCTGATGAAAGACAGGCCATGGAGTTCCTGTATGCCTACATGCCTTTAAGCGACCTTGCCGATTATAATGCACCCTTTTTCCTTAAAAACGTTCGCATTTCATTGCGTGCAAAGTATGAAATGCCTTGGGGAAAAGCCATTCCAGAAGACGTATTCATTCATTTTGTGCTTCCTGTTCGGGTGAATAACGAGAATCTCGACACCGTCAGAATGGTCATATATGAAGAACTTAAAAAACGAGTCGAAGGAATGGAAATGAAGGACGCGGCACTTGAAGTAAATCACTGGTGCCACGAAAAAGTTACCTATAAGGCTTCGGATGAACGCACCAGTTCGCCCCTGCAAAGCATGTGCACTTCATTCGGTCGATGTGGCGAGGAATCAACGTATACAGTTGCGGCCCTTCGAACAATAGGAATTCCAGCAAGACAGGTATATACACCGCGCTGGGCACACTGCGATGATAATCATGCATGGGTGGAAGTGTGGATTGACGGGCAATGGCATTTTCTGGGCGCTTGCGAACCCGATGCACAGCTCGATCGTGGCTGGTTTGCCGGACCTGCCAAACGTGCCATGCTTGTGCACACGCGCGTTTATGGGTGGTACAGCGGTAATGAGCCCGTAATCAGCCGTCACGAGAAATTTACGGAACTGAACCTGATTTCCAATTACGCGCCCGTAAAAACATTTATCGTTAAAGTAACCGACATAAACAAAACGGCTATTGACAGCGCACAGGTTGAATACCAGCTTTACAATTATGCCGAGTTCTATCCTCTTGCAAAAACTTACACAAATGCCGCAGGATATACTTCTATGACAACAGGATTAGGCGATCTGCTGATATGGGCAACTAAGGGCAATGCCTGGGGATATAAAAAAATAACGGTTGAAAGCACGGATACACTAGTGATACAATTAAGTTCCGACAACAGAAGCGGAACTACCGAAGAATTTGATTTGATACCACCGGTTGAACGCGCACTGACCGCACTTTCTGATGATGGTCGAAAAGAAAATGACAAACGATTGCGAACCGAAGATTCGATACGGTCACTTTATATGAAAACATTTATGGATACTGTTACTGCAGCTGTATTTGCCGATAGTGCCGGATTGAACCGCGACAGCACTGTAACGATTCTCATAAAGAGTTATGGAAATTGGAATGCCATCAAAACCTTTCTTGCTAATTGTGAACCGCCATTGCGTGAGCAAGCCCTTCAAATGCTGTATTGCCTTACAGATAAAGACATTCGTGATGTTCCCTATGCGGTCCTCATCGATCATTTTAATTCAGGAATGACGTTTCCTATGATTGAGAAAAATGAAGATCCTGCATTTTTCATGAAATATGTTGTTAGCGGAAGAATTTCAAACGAACAGCTTATCGGATGGAGGCACACAATACAATCCGCGTTTGACGGTGATTTCATTAATAATGCACGACGCAGTGTTACACCAATAATTGAGTTTATTAAAAGTAATATTGTTCTGGATGCCATGGCAAATGCACACTCCAGAGCACCGCTTACGCCCGCGGGCGTTTTGAGCCTGCGCGTTGCCGATGCACATTCGCGCGATATCTTTTTCGTTGCCATGTGCCGCAGCTTCGGGATACCGGCACGACTCAGTCAGGAAACATCCTTACCACAATATTACAAAGCCGGAAAATGGACCACCGTGCTGTTCGAAACACAGGAAAAAGCCACAACCTCAACCGGGTTTATTCATTTTACAAATCCGGAGGCGCATACGGATCCTAAATACTATCAGGACTTCACCATCGCACAATTCAAAGACGGAGTATTCCGTTCGCTCAGTTATGATGAAATGAAGCCCCTTTCAGGATTTCCCGAAAAAAATGCAGTTGATGCAGGACAATATTTGATAGTTACCGGAAACCGACAGTCCGACGGCTCAGTGCTTGGTCGTGTTTCATTCTTTTCTGTCGCAACCGGCGCCGTGACAGATGTTCCGGTAACGGTGAGAAAGAAAAAAACTGAAGAAAAATCACTTGGGAAACTTTCGTTGAAAAAATTATCTGTTCAGAATTATTCTGACAATGAAGTTTGGAAAATGAACAAGCTGGCACAGAACAAAGGTCTTATTGTTGCATTCATTGAACCCGATAAAGAACCTTCCAAACATGTAATTGCCGACATTGCTGCTGTTCGTGATGGTTTTGAAAAATGGGGCGGTTGTATTTTGTTTGCACTTTCGCATGATAAAACAACAGGCTCCTTCTCTCCTACCTTATTCAACAACTTGCCCTCACAATGTAAGTTTGCATGGGATACAGACAAAAATGTTTTTACTGAAGTGGAAAAACTTATGGGACGCAGCGATGCCAACGACCTTCCTGTTGTAATACTGCTTGACAAACAAGGAAACATTTTTTATTATTCGCACGGTTACCGCATTGGCATTGGAGAACAGCTATTGAAAAAGTTGCAAAACAGTAAATAAGTCATACCTAATATTATGAAAAAAATAATTCTTCCGATAATTCTGATGTGCTGCCTTGTACTGAATATTTCTGCACAGCAAAAACAATTTAACCTTACCGATGATGCGTCGCGCACGCGCGTGCAGCATGATGTGTGTCTGCTCGCTTCCGATTCGCTGATGGGTCGCGAAGCCGGAACTGCGGGC
This sequence comes from Bacteroidota bacterium, assembly GCA_037133915.1. Classification (NCBI taxonomy): domain Bacteria; kingdom Pseudomonadati; phylum Bacteroidota; species Bacteroidota bacterium. The sequence continues at coordinate 48,599 of JBAXND010000002.1, read as the reverse complement.
GAATATCTGTCGCGGATGTTTATTGCATCGCAATTCAAAGAAGCCGGCTTGCAGCCTTTCTTCGGCGACACTTCATTCTTCCGCAGTTTCACATACCATGATGAGCCGTTTATTGCTAACGGAACAACATTCAGCCTTAACGGAAATGATTTGAAGTTGCTCACCGATTTCTATCCATTAGCCTATTCTATAAATGGCACACTGAGTGGTGAAACATTCAATGCCGGATATGGCATCAGTGCTGCGGCTTCCGGTTACGATGATTACAAAGATACTGCTGCCGGGCGTGGAAAAATATTTGTAATAGAACTCGGCGCACCCGCCGGATTTGTAGAAAATGAAGCCATACAGGAGCGAGTCGGTAAATACAATAAAATACTGCTGGCTCAGGAACGTGGCGCCATTGCAGTAATATTTGTTTGTTCAGATACTGCCTACGGACGCCCTTCGGACAATCCGAATTATTACTGGCAGCGCGCTTCAATACCTGTATTATTCGTAAGCAATATTTCATGGTTTTCTAAAACCGGCCATGATAAAGTGGCGCTTGCTGTGAACATTGACCGCGAAAGTAAGCGCAGCGCCTACAATGTGGCAGGCTGGATAAATAACCATGCAGAATATTCCATCGTTATCGGAGGTCATTACGACCATCTGGGAACAGGTCAATTTGGTGCGCGCAGCGGTGGCGGCGAAGACAATATTTTTTATGGCGCCGACGATAATGCTTCGGGAACGGCAGGTGTGATGGAGCTTGCGCGCCGAATTAAAACAGCAGGACTTACCAAGTACAATTATATTTTTGTTGCCTTCTCGGCAGAAGAAAAAGGATTGATAGGTTCATCACGTTTTCTGAGCGACAGCTCAATCAACGGGGCAAAGGTCGACTGCATGATAGACCTTGATATGATCGGACGGCTTAATGAAAAAAATGAAGTGAAAATATTTGGTGTCGGCACAGCAAAAGAATGGAAAAGCACCATTAAAACTATCCCCGCCGATAAACTGAAATTAGTGAATATAAAATCGGGTGCGGGTGGTTCCGACCATATGCCGTTTTACTACCACAATATTCCTGATATATTCATACATACAGGTTTACATACGGACTATCATACGCCCAAAGATGTTTGTGAAAAAGTGAATTTTGAAGGCATGATTCAGGTAATAAATTTCACCCAAAAGCTTATAGAATCCCTTGACAGCAAACCAAAGCTTACCTTTAAAACAGTATCAGCCGGTCGCATGCTGTTTGATTTGGTGCATTTTTTGTAAGAACTTGATTATTCCAATTTCAGGAAGGTTTTTCAGTATTGAAGAACCTTCTTCTTTTTATTCCGGTGAAACATTTGAATTCCTTATCTGACAAGCGAAATAGAGCAACCGTCCCGCCACTTTTCTTTCAGAAAACATCAATATTTCGTCTGTATTTTCCCAAAATAAAACTATATATTCATTTACATACTTTCATTATAATCCTGATAATTAGCAAAATATGATTTTTATCAGAAAATATTTGGATTCACTTTTCTGTGATAGTAAATTGCGCTTACCCGGACATAATTCGTCCGTTTTCCAGCCCTCCTAAAAAACAATTTGTAAGGCCAGGTGATTTAAACTACACAACAAAACAGGATCGGAATTGCTATGCTCTTCCGGGTATGATTACTTACGTGAAACTTGAAGAATACGCTGCTTATACTTTACTAACAAATTACATCACCATGAAATCCAAAAATATCATTGTTGCAATTATCTTTTTTTTCTGCGCAGCAAGCACACACAGCCAGCCACAGCCTTACGTTCCCGGCAATTGCCTGCTTAAAACTACCTGGGGGCAGGATGATTATTACAATGATGCCTGCCCTGTAAATCACACCGGTCCGAACGGCCATGTTATGGCCGGCGAGGTGGCGGTGGCCATGGCGCAGATAATGAAATATTACGGATGGCCATACCCTTCCGGCTTAGGCAGCCAAGTTTATCTTTCCGATGCTTATGGTATATTACTCGCCAATTTCAACTTACCATTTGATGACTTCCAATTGATGCCAAACAGCCTGAACGCAAATAATACCACGCAGGAAAAAGAGTTCGTTTCAAAACTGATATATAAGTGCGGAGTTGCGGTAGAAACAAAATATTCTGTTACTAATTCAACAGCGGATATTGAAAAAATTGCGAACGCGCTTATGGTGAATTTTAGATATAAACCATCGGCAAGGCTTGTCCACAGTCTCGATTATACTGACGATGAGTGGGCTGCCCTTATTGACAATGAAATCAACAACAAGCGGCCGGTAATTCTGGCTACCACACTCAGCGGCTCAGATGTTAAAATCGTGATAGTTGACGGGTATCCGAGCGGAACAGATCGATATCGCTTTCATTTCAATCCCGGCGATGGTAATTCGACAGCCCAAAACTTTCTCGACGTTCGATATTCCAGCAGCGCTGTTATAGGCTTAGAGCCTGATGTTTATTATAACACTCTAAATACTCGTAGGGAATTTTCAATTGCCATGGATCCAATGGAGTTGCTGCACCCTGATGATAGGGTCAAATTTGCCGCAATAGCTATCGGTTGCGGGACTAAGCCTACGCCAACATATACCTGGCTGTTCAATGGGACGCCCCTATTCAGTAGCCGACTCCGTGGAATGTCTTACAAACGCCAGCAAAAGGCGGTGAGAGTTTCATGTATCTTGAACGATGATGACCCCCTAGACCGCACCGTTTCAAACAGCGTATTGCTAATCCCATTTACACAAGTATCAAAACCTTCAAGCAACAGTCCCGTATGCCAAGGTGAGCCTTTACGGCTGAGTGCCCTGGGTGTTACACCCGGAGGGGGGAGCGCGAATTTTAATGGCAATGACCAGTATTTGAAAATCCCCGGTAATGAGCTTGTCGTTAACGATTTTACATATGAATTATGGGTTAACCCTATTCAAAAGCCAAGTGCACCCTGTTTTGAAATAGACTTTTCAAAGACTGAAACCGATCTCGGCTATTCAATCGCGTTGCGATATTCCAATGACGCAATGATTCTGGAATTTATTGACCATGGCAATCCTACGGAAAAGGTCTATAAGCCTCAATTGTCTAATCTGTGGATTCACCTTGCCTTAGTGCGCAGGGGCAGGCTGTTAGGCATATATGTGAACGGTATTTTGGCAGGCACTCCACTAACCATAACGAATGCCCAACTAACAACGGATACAATTTTTCTTGGAAAAGAAGACCAGCAATACTTCCAGGGCTGGATTGATGAGTTTCGATTTTGGAATACGGCCTTGTCACAGGCTGAAATACAGGCAGGAATGTTAAACGAAGTAGACCGTGACCATCCAAAGTATCAAAATCTGGTCCGATACTACAAATTCAACTCAAATCATGCACTTGAAGACGAAAAGGGTGGGGTCATTGCTACGGCACCAAACCAACCCACAAACAGACCTTCAAAAGCGTCCTACATATGGTTCGACCCCGATAACAAACAATACAATTCCCAATATCCTGTTCTGACAGAATCCCCAGTAAAATATGGAGAGTATAGACTCATTGCAACAGCATTCGCAAACCGCCCAAACAAATCGACAACCCTAAATGCAACCTTTTATAAGGGTAAGGAACCAACAGCAGGGTCCAACAGCCCTGTTTACGTAGGTAACACGATTGCTTTAAAATCAAACACACAACTAGTTCCGGGTGGTGGACATGTCGAGCTGAACGGTATAAATCAGTTTATCGTTACACCAGATTTAAAGCAAGAGTTTTCCTCATCGGATATCACCCTGGAAATTTGGTTTTTGGCGAAGGGTGCGGGTGTTATTATCAGCGAGCCTGATGGGCACTGGAACCGCAGCCTGCTTGAAGCTGTTACGGTCGCAGGTGATCCTAATACACTTGAAATCAAGGCGCGTGTAGGAGGTTTGAATCCAATAAGTTTAGGTACTGTTTCTATTAACAAGTGGAACCATGCGGTGGTGCGATACAATTCTCATTTGCAGCAAATGGACGGGATACTAAACGGCATGTTATCGAAAGACATTTCAACGGGTCTCAGAACAATGCCTGCGGGCCAATCCATATTTTATTCTATTGGTAAGAGCTGTGCTTATAATATGGGCAGCGGTGCTATTTTTGGGGGCGAAGTCGATGAATTTCGGATATGGAATTCCTTCATAACAAACGATGAATTGCAAAATATCAGAAACGCACAGGTGAGCGAAACGCATCCTCTATATAATAACCTGGTAGCGTGCTATAATTTCGACGAAACGTTTCCTCTTGCTGATCAAAGACAAGGAGATGACGCCACAGCACCAAATGGTTATAGTAGTTTGACAGCGGATAGCTATAGATGGGAAGGACCGGATAATTTTGATTCACAAAATCAGAACCCTCAAAGAGGTCCTGCGACATTGGCAATGCAAGGAAATTACGAAGTTTATTCCCAATCGCCTTCGGGTTGTAAAAGCGAAACCACCAGTAAATTTGTTAATGTTATGCCCCTCCCGATACCCAAAGTAACCTTAGATGAGTCGTTTCGCTTAGTGAGAACAGGGTCTTCGTCAACATTAACAGCGAAGTACTCGAATGGAGGAACAGATCCACAATTCTCCTATTGGACTGTTAAAAATATTAATCACTGGGTATCAACCCGCGATACACCTAAGTTCACAAGCACATTTGCTGATGGAGAAAAGATTTTCTGCGTGATGACTTCCAATGCCGCCAACGTTGACCCTGTTACCGCGACATCGAATACCCTTACTATCTGCCTGGTTGATCAGATAGTAGACGGTGGTGCAAACAGCAACAGCCCGCTGTGCAGCGGCAGCGACCTTCGGCTATCTGTTACTAACGCTCTTATGAGCGGAATGCAAGGAGCTACCTTTCAATGGCGCGGACCAAAAGATTATACTTCAACCTTACCGAATCCAATAATACCGGATATAACAGAAGATATGGCCGGCTCATATTGTGTAGTGGCAACATCATCAACCGGATATAAAAAAGCGGCATCTATTAACGTTGTTGTGACCCCGGTAAGCAAATCGCAGCCCTATATAGAAACAGCAGGCTGGGAACCTGAGTCCGACATTGACATTCAGCACTATGCTTATGCTGCACTGGGGGCATTGCTAAGCTTTCATATACTTGGTCCATCTACTATTCCGGGAGGAGGACGATGGAATGCGCTGGAAGCGCCCGCCGATAATAAAACGTATCAATGGACCATTAACGGACAGGTAGTAGCCGGTGCTACCGGTGTAACCTTCAGCAACAGCCTGCTGCAGGATATGGACGAGGTGCAGTGCATTATAACCACAACCAGCGGCTGCGGAAGTTCAGTGGCATCAAATCCTATATTTGTGCTGAACAGCCAGAGCACTCCCTTACTCAAACCTCAAGCATCGTACAAAAGAACGCAGGCCGATCAAGTCATTTTAAGTGCCGCAGGCATGGTGCCGGGAGGTGGTCATATAGTGCTGGGCAATGCAGCAAACCAGTATGTTGCCGGTTCAATTGTGAATAAAACCTTTGTTGATTTTACCTGTGAATTTTGGGTCAGGCCTGAAGGTTTTACGTCCGGTAATGTATATTTCTCGGTCAGCGCTGCAATTCCAAATAACAATCTGGTGCTGCGTCAGGCAACCCCTGATAGTATCGCTATCGAAATAAATAAAAGAATCTATAAAATGGCGTATGCCCCACCTCTGAACAAATGGACTCATCTGGCCATTATCAAAAAAGGTTCAGCAATCACATTTCTGGCAAATGGAGTTCCATGGTACAAGGTCGTACTGAATTCCCTGCCGCCGGTAAACATGGGAACCATACAGATAGGCGGGCATACAGGCAATCCGGCAGACAACACATTTAACGGCAGTATAGACGAGTTCAGATTCTGGAATACGGCATTATCACGACAAACGCTGCTAACCTGGGAATATAAAGAGGTAACATCCGATCACGATAATTACAATCAACTGCTGGCTTATCTGAAGTTCAATTCGGGCAGCAACCTCAAAGAAGAAGTGAGCGGACAGCTTTTCACCACACCCAATAGCTATACCTCCGCGGCATCTGATTACTGGAAATACTGGTGGGAGGGAGAGCATGCCCCGTCTGTTTCAATATTGAATGAAAACGTAACCATAACTATTTCCGCACTGGAACAGCTTTGCAGGATGTATCAGGTAGTTGCCTTATCGCCCGGGGGTATAGAAAGCGAATGGAGCAATGAATTAATAATTTCTGATGAGAATCTGGCTATTCCCGGTGTAAATGCAACCGGTAACGGAAGTCTTGGCCCATAATTGAACAAACAAGGCTAAACGGCAGGACGAAGTAAATTATTTTTTCCTCACTACAAATGCGTCGATGGTTTTCATAGCGGTATCGAGGGCTGTAACTTTTAACTGTTCATTATTTGCGGTGAGTGAACAGAAGTTATAATTCTTTATGTATACCTGACTGTAAGGACTCGTAAAATTCTGGTCGTGCAGTGGTGCTCCTCCGCCGGCCGTAGTGATATAATAAACACCATTTACCAGCGAGCGTTCATAACCATGGTTATGACCGGCAAATACTATGTCTACATGATATTTTTCAAAAAGTGGCACCAGATGCTTCTGAAGTTTTTTGCAACGGTCGCGGTGCGCCCCGGTGGTGTAAGGAGGATAATGTTGCACGACTACCCTGAAACGGATATTGGCAGGAATGTTTTCCAAATCATTCTTCAGCCATTTGTATTGCGGGCTTCCTTTCGTAAAATCTGAAGTGTTATCCAGCACAATAAAATGCACACCCAGCATGTTGACAGAATACCACAATCCATTTCCGGGAAGAACAAAATTCTTCCTGAATAGTTTTGCGCCCAGCTCGTGATTTCCGGCAGCAACATAGTATTTTGTGTCTTTCAGTAAAGGCCCTTCAATTTCGTTAAACAGTTTCCATAACTTTTTACTATGACCGTTCCAAACCAGATCGCCTAAATTAAAAACGGCACAGGGCTGTGTTTTTAAAATGCATTGCACCACCTTTCTATGAATGGCATGTCCGGTGCGCGTATCGCCAAAAATTGCGACAGTGCTATCCAAAGAATAAGTTATTCCGACGCTACCGTTTTGGGCCACTGCCACCAGCGGAAATAATAGTAGCGCAGTTACCGCGTTTCTGAATAATCGTATCATTCTGTTCATAAATAAGTTCTTTTAATACTCAAAAGTAATCATTGTGATGAAACAAGTGAATTGCAACACGCTTTGAATATTTTTCCGTCCGTAATTATTCCCGTGAACAAGCCTAAGGATTTCTTTTCTGTTATATTTGCCCCAATGTTTCATTGAATGAAAATTTTCGAAAATGGAAACTGTTGAGACTAAAAAATCATATTTGCCGGCGCTGATAGCGCTGACGTCGTTGTTCTTCATGTGGGGATTTATTACCTGCATGAATGATATTCTGGTTCCATATCTCAAAAAACTTTTTGAGCTCAGCTATTTTGAAGCCATGCTCGTGCAGTTCTCTTTTTTCACCGCTTATTTTATCGGATCGCTTCTGTATTTTATTGTTTCTGTGAGTACCGGAGATCCGATTATGCGTATTGGCTATAAAAACGGAATCATTATCGGGTTATTGCTTTCGGCCATTGGTTGCGGGTTGTTCTATCCCGCTGCAGCTTCAAAATCATATGGATTTTTCCTCACGGCGCTTTTTGTCCTGGCACTTGGTTTTACCATATTGCAGATTGCTGCAAACCCTTATGTGGCAGCACTTGGGAAGCCCGAAGGTGCTTCAAGCCGCTTGAATCTTTCGCAAGCATTCAACTCATTTGGCACCACCATTGCGCCTATTTTCGGTGGGTTCATGGTATTCAAATTTTTTGCGCTGATGGGCGAACCGCTTACCAACAGCCTGGGACAGCCTATCGAGCTCAGCCCGGGGCATTACATTTCGGCCAACGGCGTGCAATTACCGTATCTTATTTTTGCGGGAATCTTTTTGCTGCTTGCCGTATTCTTCGTGTTTATGAAACTTCCGAAATTCAGCGCTGAAGGCGCAATAGAAAAAGGTGCAGGGGCATTGAAACACAGGCCACTCGTGCTGGGCATTGTCGCTATTTTTATGTACGTTGGAGCCGAAGTGGCCATTGGCAGCCTGCTCATTAATTACATGAAAGAGATGTTCAGTTATCCTGAGGTAGAAGCAAAATCATTTCTTGCTTTTTACTGGGGCGGCGCTATGATAGGGCGTTTTCTCGGGGCTATTTCGCTTGGCGGAATGAAAAATAAAATTAAAAAAGCCTTACTGATGCTTGTTGTTTCCATTGCAACATTCATGGTTATTTTCTTCGCCGTAAATTATGAAGGCGGTATAAGTTTTCTACGCATCGCGCCATTCCTGATATTCCTCGCATTAAATTTTGTCGGATTTATGCTTGGGCGGTCGCTGCCACACCGCACCTTGATGATATTCTCTCTTATTGTAATTATTCTTCTTATTACAGCGATTTCCTCAACGGGTATGACGGCGCTCTGGACCATCATCGGCATAGGATTATTCAACAGTATTATGTGGTCGAACCTGTTTACGCTGGCTATTAACGGACTTGGAAAGCACACCTCTCAGGGTTCTTCTTTATTAGTCATGGCTATTTTGGGCGGCGCCATCATTCCATTGATACAAGGTGCGGTAGCCGATGCCATCGGTATTCATTATTCCTATTTTGTGCCTATTCTAAGTTATGTTTACCTCGCCTATTATGGTTGGAAAGGGTATAAAGCAGTGAACAGTTAAACAATTCGACAATTAGTCAATTTGAAAATAAAAAAAGTCGCAGATTTCGGCTTTTGGCTTTCTAACTGCGACTTTTGACTTTTTTTGTGGCATCGACTGGAATTGAACCAGTGACACAAGGATTTTCAGTCCTCTGCTCTACCAGCTGAGCTACGACGCCCTCCGTTATTTAGGGACTGCAAAAGTATGATGTTTTTGAAAAAGAAAAAAATTTTTTTTTACCATCGTCCTCAAATATATCTTTATCCGCTTATTTTTAGCTAATTACATTAATAAAGTATTCAATTCGCCGTTTTTTATTATTTTGCGGCAGGTATTTACGGCGGGTTGTCTGAAATGAATCTTGTCACAGATATAGGAAATACATTGGTAAAGGTGGCTGTTTTTGATAATGGCCAAATTGTGGAACGCTTTGTCAGCAATGTTCATAGTCGGGACTTGCTAAAAAGTATTGCAGGGCGTTTCCCTATTAAAAAAGCGATACTTTCTTCGGTAGTGAAGGATTCTGCAGAAATAGCCGGCTATCTTGAACATAATTTCAGATTTGTGGAATTCACTGATAAAACCCGGATACCTATTAAAAATTTTTATGAGACCCCGGAAACATTAGGTCGCGACAGGCTTGCAGGAGCAATTGCAGCGAATAATTTATACCCGGGCAGAAATGTGTTGGTAATTGATGCCGGAACCTGTATAAAATATGACCTTATAACCGCTGAAGGAGCATATCTTGGTGGTGCCATTTCTCCCGGTATAAGCATGCGTTTTAAAGCGCTGCATACTTTTACCGGGAAACTTCCGTTACTTGGTGCAAGTAGTGTTGATTACCTTATTGGCAAAAATACTGTTGAAAGCATTCATTCAGGGGTTCTTAACGGTGTATATGCCGAAGTTGACGGAATCATTAATCAATACAGGGCTGTTTTCCCGGAAATGTTGGTTTTATTGACCGGCGGAAACATATCCAATTTTGAGGGTAAGCTAAAAAATGCCATCTTTGCAGTGCCGGATTTGCAGTTTACCGGCTTGAATATAATACTCGAGTATAATGCTGAAGAATAACAAAATTACTTTCACTGCCTTTATTTTTGCCATTTTCCTGTTGAATTCGGCATCCATCTGTCAGGCCCAGGTGAGAATAAGTTCACCTTATACGCGTTATGGGTTGGGTGAAATTCAGAACAACTTCTTATCGCGCAACATGGCAATGGGAGGTATAACATATGGATTACGGGATCCGCGCCTTATTAATTTTGGCAATCCGGCCTCTTATACTTCATACGACACCAACACTTTTGTGTGCGATATCGGGCTTATTAGCAATTTTAATCAGATTCAAACGGCCAATGTAACGCAAGGATATACAAATTATTCTACGCTTGGGTACCTTGTTTTTGGTTTTCCCGTAACAAAATGGATGGGTGCTACGTTCGGTCTGGTTCCTTACAGCAAAACAGGTTATCAGATAATTGCAGCTGACACTTTAGATAACATTGGACGTGTTGTTCAAAAATATGATGGGAGCGGCGGCCTGAACAGATTTTTTGCAGGAACCTCCTTTTTAATGTTCAAACGCTTATCGTTGGGGGTAAATGTTTCATATCTTTTTGGCACAATCAGTAAAAATCGTGCGGTTTATTTTCCGGACATGACCTATACCTACAACTTCAGGGTTAGAAACCAATTGATTATTTATGATTTTGCAACAGAAATAGGACTGCAGTATCAGCAGCCATTCGGGAAGGATTATTCGCTTACGTTTGGCGGAAAATATTCATTACCCATGGGAATGAGGTCGACCAGAGATTACTTTGCCGAACGCTTTACAACGACCAGCGCCGGCGATGATGTGGTAAAAGATACGATAGAGCAAACATCAGGACAACTCGGAATAACTTATATGCCCATGACTATTGGTGGAGGTGTTGTGATGAAAAAAGGAGACAAATGGCTTGTTGGCGCTGATTTTACTTGGGAAAACTGGGCCGCATACAAAAGTTACGGCGTTAAAGATTCAATAGGAAATAGCTGGCGAATTTCTACCGGCGGTCAATATACACCCAAAGGAAGCAGTGTTTCGGGTTTTTTCAGTCGAATGTCATACAGACTTGGGTTTCGTTATGGAAAAACCAGCCTTCAGCTGTATGATAATGACGTAAACGAATATGCCGTCAGCCTTGGGTTTGGAGTACCTGTACGCCGCTCCCGCTCCACTATTAACGTTGCTTTTGAGTTTGGAAAACGAGGCAACACCACGAATAACCTGATTCAGGAAAACTTCGGCAAAATAACATTAGGTGTTGGCATCAGAGAAAACTGGTTTTTCAGACGAAAACTGGAATAAAAGGTACCCTTCGACAGGCTCAGGGTAGCGGGCGGGCTCAGGATGCCGCTTCGGTTCGTTGAAGCGTTGTCGTTGAGCCTGTCGAAACGCCGAAACGCCAGCACGCCGGTATGACTAAGAATTTCAAAAAAATGTTTTTGCCGAATAAAAATAACGTCTTCCCATATTTTACAGACACACCAAGAATGTACTATTACGGCATTAAACGAACGATTACAGCAGGAATTGCAATCATCGCATGCCTGTTATTCTTTTCAGTCACCTCGTGTAAAAACAGCCTTGAAGATGTTAATTCCTTACCGGTGCGCGATACAGCGCCCATGGAAACAGGAACCAACATGGAAGTTATTTACAGCGATTCGGCACAGATAAAAGCCCTTATGAAAGCGCCTCTTTACAAACGATATGAAGGAGAAAATCCCTATTTTGAGATGCCTCGCGGACTCACCGTTTTTTTCTATGATTCTCTGATGCAGGTAAAAACAAAGCTTACCGCCCGTTACGCGATTAAGTATGATAAAAAGAATGTGATGGAGGTTCGTAACGACGTAGTTGTGGTGAATCAAAAAGGTGAACGCCTTAATACCGAACATCTTGTGTGGGACGAAAAAACAAGACGCATTTATTCTGATGTGTTTGTAAAAATTACCGAGTCCGACAAAGTGGTTTATGGCGAAGGTCTTGATGCCCCTGAATCTTTTGAGCGATGGACCATCAAGAAGCCAAAAGGCTCCTTCTATATCAAGACTGATGACATGGAGAAATAATGGACACGAGCATCATCATTATAATAACACTCATATGTTCCGCCTTTTTTTCAGGGATGGAAATTGCATTTATTACTTCCAACAAATTAAAAATTGAACTTGACCGTAAAAACGGTCTTCTGTCGGGAAAAATTCTGGTATTATTCAATAATGCACCATCAGATTTTGTAAGCACCATGTTGCTGGGGAACAGCATAGCGCTGGTAATTTATGGGATGGCCATGGCGCTGATGCTCGATTCGTTTCTGCTCAGGCATATTCCATCACTTGAAGAAGGCAGTTTTATTCTGCTCACGTTACAAACCATTATCTCTACACTTATAATTTTAGTTGTTGCCGAATTTCTGCCGAAGGCCTTATTCAGGATTAATCCCAATCGTGTACTGAAATTCTTTTCGGTTCCGGTATTTCTTGTTTATTATCTGTTATTTCCTGTTCAGTATGTTTTTGTTAATCTTGCCGAATTACTCTTAAAATACGTATTCAGAGTCCGGTTTGCCAATGAAAAATATGCATTTACACGCATTGACCTCGACCACTACATCAAAGATTATACGCGTGATGAAGAAGAGGCCGAAGATCTGGCGATAGAAATTCAGATGATACAGAACACCATGGAATTCAGGAATGTAAAAGTGCGGGAATGCATGGTGCCCCGAAACGAAATTGCTGCCGTTGAAGACACCGATTCAATGGCTGAACTTTCTGAAAAATTTATTACAACCGGCCATTCTAAAATTTTGGTATACCGCGAAAATATTGACACAATTATTGGCTATGTGCATTCATACGACATGTTTAGCCGACCTGAAAACATTCGTGCTGTTGTAAAAAATATTTTAATCATTCCGGAAACCATGCTTGCGCACGACCTGCTCAGGCGTTTTATTCAGGAGCATAAAAGTGTGGCAGTGGTAGTTGATGAGTTTGGTGGAACATCCGGTATTATTACAACAGAAGACCTCATCGAGGAAATTATCGGTGAGATTGAAGATGAGTTTGATACCGGTCATCTGATAGAGAAAAAAATTAATGAAAAAGAGTTTGTTCTTTCTGCCCGTCATGAAATAGATTATCTGAACGACAAATACAAATTCGCGCTTCCTGAATCAGATGATTATGAAACCCTTGCCGGAATGATACTTCACTACCATGAAAGCATCCCGGCAAAGAGCGAAAAAATACGGATTGGCGAACTTGAAATAACCATACTGCAGGCAAGTAACACTCGCATTGAGCTGATAAAGCTTCATTTAGCCTAATTCATGATTGATAATAGAAGACTACTTTTGCCCTTCCTAAAAAAATTTTTTTACTTTAACATTCTGTTGTACATTTGCAAACCATTTTAAAAACTTGAATTATGGCTGTTATAGGCAGAATAAGAAAGCACTCGGGATTGCTTATCATTATTATCGGCGTTGCGCTGGCAGGATTTGTTCTTCAGGATTTCATGCGTAAAAGCAACAGGGGCGGTCCGAAGCTTTTTGCAAAAATAGCCGGAGAAAAGCTTGTTAAAGCTGATTTTGACGCACGCGTTGACCAGCAGGTCTTAAACTACAAGAAGCAGTCGGGCAAAGAAAACCTGACCTCTGCCGAGAATTTCCAGATTATGACCATGACATTTGATCAGGTAGAGAAAGAAATGATTATGCAGAAGGAATACGAGGCTTTAGGACTTGCCATTGACCATGAAAAAACGGCCAAAGCATCTATCAGTCCTGAAGAATTATACGACCTGTTTGCCGGTAAAAACCTTCACCCCTATATCCTTCAGTCATTCACCGACCCTAAAACAGGACAGGTTGACCGCAATCAAATAAACAACATCCTTCAAAACTTTGACCAACTCAAAGATGAAGACAAAGCACAGTGGAAACAACTGGAACAGTCTATCAAAGACGATCGCATCAACCAGAAATATAATAATCTGATAACACAAGGATATTATGTTCCGCAGGCTCTTGCTAAAAAATCATACGAAGAATCCAACCGCATTGCAAAACTCAGATTCTTTGGTATAAAATACCAGTCTATTTCAGACAGCAGCATAACGTTGACTGATGAGGATTATCAGAAATTCTATGATCTGCATAAAAACGAATATCAGCAAGAAGCTTCTGTTGACTTTGATTATGTAGTTTTTGATGTAATTCCATCGGCCGAGGACAACAAAAAAATAAAAGAAGATGTTACACGCATCTACACTGACTTTGAAAAAGCAGGCACATCCGATCTTGAGAATTTTGTGAACGCAAACAGCGATTTTAAGTACGACAGCACATTTCACAAAAAACACTCGGGCAAACTTCCCGTAATGATTGATTCTGCTTTAATGGATGCAGAAGTTGGAACAATGGTGCCTCCGTACATTGAAAATGGCAGCTACCTGATGGCACGTTTGGTTCAGACCATGGACAGACCGGATTCTATCAAGGCCAGCCAGATAATGATTATGTACAAAGAAGCTCCCGGAGCACAGCAGGGCATTACACGCACAAAGGCTCAGGCTAAAGTTACCATCGACAGTATAATGGCAATTCTGAAAAAAGACCCAAGTCAATTTTCAGTTCTTGCGCGCGCCAAATCTGAATTTCCGAAAGTTCAGGAAGACGGTGGCGACCTGGGCTGGATGACCGATGGCGATGCAAACTTCAAATTCTTCTACGACAGCTGCCTGTATGCAAAACCGGGCGAACTCAAAATAATCACATCCAATGTTGGCTACCACATTCTTTATGTTGGCGCAAAGACCAAACCTGTAAAGAAAATTAAAGTGGCCATGGTTGTGCGCGACATCAAACCCAGCACACAAACCTACAATACCTATTTTGCAAAGGCCAGTGAATTTGCCGGCGCCAACCGCACTATCGAAGCCTTTAACAAAGCGGTTACCGATAAAGGTCTGAATAAAAGGCAGGCGCAATACAAACGCCCCATGGATAATGATATTCCGGGTATTGAAAGCGCACGCGAAATCATTCGTTGGGCCTTTGACGAAAAAACCGAAAAAGGTGCCGTTTCCGAGCAGGTTTTTGACTGTCAGGGAAAATATGTAGTTTCAGTTCTGGTGATAAGACGCGACAAAGGCATCGCCCCGCTCGATCAGGTTAAAACATATATTGAGCCGTTGGTAAAACGCGAAAAGAAAGCTGATAAAATAATTGCCAATGTAAACAGTGCCATGGGCACAACAAAAGATTTGTATGCCTTAGGAACAAAGTTCAGCTCTGTTGTTGACACACTCGACTATCTTACATTCACATCCTATAACTTCCCGAATTTTGGTCCGGAACCGGAAGTGATTGGTACGCTCTTTACACTGCAAAAAAATGTTGTTTCACCTCCAATCAAAGGAACTGCAGGCGTTTTTGTAATTAACTTAGATCAGGTAATTGAGCCGCCTGCCGCACAAAATTACAACGGCATCAAAGTTCAGATGGCCAGCTATTTTAAATCCAGAGTTAGTCAGGAAGTTTACAATGCCATCAAAGACAAATCAGAAATAGAAGATAACAGGATATTCTATTATTAGAATCTGAATCCGAATAAATAAAAAGGCTGCGAAATTTGCAGCCTTTTTATTTATTCATTTTATTTAAAAGAGGAATCTAACCATAAAATATTCGATTTTCGTCAATACTTACGAAACGATTTTATGTCTTGACAAAGAACGTTTGTAAAAAATAATGCATCGCTTGAAAACTCAATAAAAGCGATGTTCGATACTTTTTATATTGCCATGTAAAATATTTCTTATATTTTGCTTGTGTTTTTTATTAGCAAGATTGCCTATTTTTTTTATTTCTGCCGGTAATTTTGATTATAAATAAGTATTAACGCCGGCTGACAAATTTGACGATAAGAAAACTAAAAATCAATTTATTAATAATCAGTTTTTTCGTTTTTAAATAAATATTCAATTCTTACGCATATCTATTTTCAATGAAAGCACTATATTTCAAAAAGCTTGATGCATTAAGGTTCATCGCATTTTTTCTTGTTTTCTGGCACCACGGATTTTCTAATTCATTTAGTTCCGTGACATGGTTAGACAAATCCTATATCGAATCTATAACCCTTACGGGTGGAATAGGGGTACATATCTTTTTTGTCATCAGTGGTTTTTTAATTACCTTTCTGCTTCTAAAAGAATTTGAAAAAGTCGGCAAGATTAGCATAAAGAACTTCTATATCCGAAGAATCTTGCGAATATGGCCATTATACTATATCGTTTTATTAGGGGGAATGTTTTTCCTTCCGCAGATGACCCATACTTTTCAATTTTGCGGCAGCGTATGGAAGAATCTTCTTTTCCTGAACAACTATGATATGGTTACTTCTTGTCACGCGCCAAATGTAGGCATTGCATGGAGCGTGGCAATTGAAGAACAATTCTACTTATTTTGGCCTATCGTTTTTGCACTTTTAATTAGAAATCAAAAGTTATTGTTCACTGTATGCCTTTTAATATTTATTGCAAGTTCCACCTTTATCCTTGTCAATCCAACAGAATCATATTACCATACTTTGGGAAACCTGAATTACCTGATGACCGGATGCATGGGCGCTATTGTTTTCAACCGGTTTAAAAAAGAAATTTCAGAAAGTATCCTCATGAAAAATTACACACTATCTGTTGCGGTATTTCTGATGCTGGTATTAGTGCTGTATAAACCATGGGGCGATGATGTACTACTACTTCCATTTTTATACTTGTATCTTGTACTGTTTCTTGTTTCTAAAAGTGGCGAAACGGAAAAAAAATCTGTCTTATCTTGGCTTGGGAAATACACGTATGGGATGTACATGTATCATCCAATATTTATTATTTTGGTAAAAATAGTCTTCGATAAGTTCGCTCTTGATTATCTAGCAAGCGGAGCAATCAATGCCGTTGTCGCAATCATAGCCTTAGCATCTACTATTGGTTTTTCTATCCTATCATATGAATTGATGGAAAAGAAATTTTTGAAATTAAAAGGAAATTTATCACAAATTAAAACGAGGATATAGCAATAGTATCATTTTCTTTAATCAGTTAATTGAATCGCTTGCACGGACTACTGTTAACGCAATAAATCCCGTCTGTGACAAACTATTTATACTACAAAGGCCTTAGTAAAAATGACAAACAAGCAGAAATGCGTATGTTGTATTCCTAAATCCTATTATACATTCATAGTAAGTTAGAATTGTATTTTACAATCTAGGCACATTTGTGTTCCCGTTTTCTTTACAAATAGCATCATTTTTTCAAATTAACTATAAAATCTCCAATTTAAAAAGGAATATGTGTAACAAGGCTTTGTCTCGCGCCAATTGTATCCACCTTTGCTATTTGTCCGAAATTTTGTTTCTTTGTACTGTAATGCCTGTATATCGGTAGTGGCGGCGTAAATGTTCAGCTAAAGACTTGTTACATCATGGAAGAATATTACTATAAAAAATTAGACAGTGAGAACATCAAAGACCTTGTTCCGATATATAAATTAGCGTTCAATAAAGAGGTAAGTGAAGAATACCTGATAAAAAAAAATAGTACTGAAGCCTTTGGATTGAGTTTTACGGGGTTCATTGCATATCATATACAGACAAACGAAGCAGCAGCATTTTATGGTGTTTTCCCTTGTTTAATTAAATACGAAGATCAGATAATAAGAGCGGCACAGTCGGGCGACACCATGACCCACCCAAAACATCAGGGAAAAGGTTTATTTATCAAGCTCGCAAAAATGACCTATGATTACGTCAAAGAAAATGGAGTACAATGTGTTTTTGGGTTTCCAAACAAAAACTCATATCCGGGATTTGTGCGTAAGCTGGACTGGGAACATATTGAAGACATGCAGGCATGGCTGGTTAGGGTAAAGTGTCTGTCCTGGGCTCGATGCAAAAAAATGTTCCACTTGCCCGATTCATTGTTCTGGCTCAATACGAGGTTCGTCCTTGCTTTGTGCAAAAAAGGCAAGGTGCCCTTCCAAAATTCTGTCATCAGCGAAGATATTGCCGGGATTGAACGTAATGCTGATTTTTTCAAGTATAAGACGTATGAAAAGAACTATGTTATCAGTGTTAAAGGCAAATCTGTGTGGATAAAACCTGACACTTCCTTTTTTAAAATTGGAGATATGGAACATTGCACTGAAAGAGAGTTCCGTGCTATTGTTCGTCGTTTGAAAATACTTGCCTTTTTTATGGGGCTGCCCTATTTACGATACCACTGCAGCCCGGGAACTTATTTTGAGAAAATGTTTGCCGAACACGGACGCAAACACGATGCAACTTTCCCCGTTGGGTGGGTCAATTTTAATAGTCCGTTTAAGCTGGAACAGCTGAAATTCACAATGTGCGATAATGATACATTTTAAAAAACACAGCGCGGAAATTTATTAAGACGATGATGAATTCAACGATACAACAGCTTAAACTTGGTTTTTTTGTTAAAACAAAGGGTGCTTTTTCAAAACCCTTGTACTCCGGACTGGGGCATATATTATGTTTTCACAGAGTATTACCAGACAGTGGAAGTCAGCGCATCACGGCAAACTCAGGCATGGAAATCAGTCCTGAAAAACTCGAATGGATCATCCGTTATTTTACCGTTGCCGGCTACGAGGTAATATCATTAGACACGCTTGCCGAAATTTTATCGGGTGCAATCAAACCTGAGAAGAAATTCATCGTACTCACCTTTGATGATGGGTATATTGACAATTATACTTACGCTTATCCGCTGCTTAAGAGCCTTAATGTTCCGTTCACAATATTTGTTGCAACCGACTATCCTGCAAAAAATGCTGTTATGTGGTGGTACTTTCTGGAGAATTATATTCTGGAAAATGAAAAGGTGACATGGGTAGACGAGAATTCCCATGATGTTGATTATACAGCCACCACTATTGACGAAAAAGAAAAATTATTTCTGAAGCTCAGGATGCAGTTTATAAATCGGAAAACAGAAGATATTACAAAACTCCTTAATCAGGTGATGGGGATATCAAGTGATGATATACGGGAATTTTGCGGCGCAAACGCAATGAGTGCGGCTCAGATTAAAGAACTTTCAGATGATTCTCTGGTAACCATCGGTGCTCACACCATCAGTCACCGACCACTGAGCAAACTTTCAGATGATGATGCGTATTTTGAAATTTCTGTTTCCAAACAAATTCTTGAAGGAATTACAGGAAAGGCAATTGTTCATTTTGCTTATCCTTTTGGTTCACCCAATGAATATGGCTTTAGGGAAATGACGTTCGCCGAAAAAGCAGGGTATAAAACCTCGGTCACACTGCAGCAAGGCAATATTTTCAAGGGCCATGAAATGCACTTGCATCGACTGTCACGTATTCCGCTCGGGGAAAAAGCGAATAAAGAAACTCTTGACAATATTTGTAACGGAATAAGACACTATAGTTTCAACGGCAGTACTAAAATTATATAATGGCACATGAGTGAAATTGACATTTCCATAGTATTAGTAAATTATAAAACAACAGAACTTACGGATAATTGCCTTCGTTCTATTTATGAGTTTACCCGTGATTTAACCTTTGAGATTATAATAATTGATAACTACTCCTGTGATGACGCTGAAGTTGTTTTAAGAGCAAAATATCCCTCATTGGTATGGCTCAATATGTCTGAAAATTTAGGCACTTCAAAAGCCTGGAATGTTGGAATAAAAGCGGCAAAGGGGAAATATATAGTGCTTCTAAACTCTGATACCGAGTTTGTTGATAATGCAATTTCCAAACTATTGGCGAAGTATATTGCCTTTGAAAAAAACTCAAAAATAGGGCTGTTAGCCTGTCAGATAAAAGGGTATGACGACATTATTCAATACAACTCAAATCTTCGATTTCATACAATAAAAAAATACATCTACGCTAATTCTTTATATATCTGGCTTTTTGGTGAGAGGGGAAAAATTCTTTCTGAAACACGGCTAAAACAGCATCTTGCCGATCATAAAACCCTATGGATCGGACTTGTTATCGGTATCATCCGTCGTGATATTTTTGAAAACGATTCAATGTATTTTGAAGAAGATTTGTTTATGTATTCAGAAGATGTGGAATGGTGCTACAGATTAATTAAAAAAGGATATAGAAATTATTTTTCTTGTACGCCGACAATTCTGCATGTAAATTCTGGCAGTGCATCGTCCTCTGCCTGGAAAAATGGTCAGGTGCTCGTTTCGGAATGGATTTATTTTATTAAAATTAAAGGAAAGCTGTATTTACTTGCAAGTATTGGCGTACTGTTGCTGAATCATTTGTTTGACAGCATGTTTTACTTAAAACAAAAAATAACCGGACGAATTACAGAAGGAGATAAAGCATCCAAGGCCTGGCGCAGCTTTGTGAACGATGCATTAAAACGATATTTTTGGAAGATATTATTTCAATACAGAAAAAAGACCTCCTCAGCAAAGACATTCTTAAAATATGATGTTAAAAAAGTTTCGTGAAAAACGATATATAGCCAAACATTTTAAGGTTGCAGTTCCAAAACTTGAACTAACGATTACCCGTATTCGTAATAGTTCTGACATACTGGTGATTGTGCCGACAACCACCGGTGGCAACTGGTATGGTGTGAATGTAGCAACAAAAAATTTGTTCCCGAATTCAATATTTGAAATACCCCAGTATTATTCAAATTGTATTTATTCGTCCGTAGAATTGGGACAGATTTGTAAAACAATTTCAACCCATCAATTCAAAAAAATAATTTTTAGTGGGTTTCCTCTGTATTTTTCCAAAATTATCAGTGAATTGAATGCTCAGACTGCTGGTAGTTGTGATATTTCAATTATCGACCACGGCTCTTTTTCAGAGTATTTCGGTAAGAATGATTTGTTTATAAGGATGAAGGAATACGAGAACCTTCATCGGAACAGCTGTATTCATAAAATTGGCTTTTTAAAGCATGGTATTGCTGAATTTATCAGTAAAAGATATGACATTCCATCAATGGAATTATTAAATAAAACAACACTGGCCGGCAGGGAGATTCCTGCGAACGGTAATCAGAAAAAGATTCATATCGGTGTTTTTGGAAATCACTCGTTCAACAAAAATGTTTTCAACCAGGCAATGGCCGGATTACTTATAAAAGATGCAGTAATTCATGTATTAAATTACAGCAATATTTTTGATAATTTTGATGAACGAATTATCGTTCATCCATTCTTTTCAGACAGGGAAAAGTTTTTTGAACTGATGGGCAGGATGTCGGTAAATATGCATTTATCGTTCAGTGAAGCTTATCCCCAGCTGGTTGTAGAAAGCATGGCACTCGGCGTTCCCTGTTTGAGTACACGGAACAATGGTATTTTTGAGTACGATGATTTTCTCGAAGAGAGATTGATTGTTCAGCAGTATGATAATCCTGTTGCAATAGCTGAAAAGATTGAAAGTGTGCTGAAGGAAAGGGATGCGATAAGCCTTAAATGCCGGGATTATACCCAAAAACTGAACCAAATTGCTGATGATAAACTAAAAATATTCATTAGTTAACCGCCAGTTCATCTCTTTGGTATACAAAAACCTATAAAAATGAAAGCATTATTTTCGTTTAAAATATAAGCACATGGAAAGAGTTCATTGCTCCGGATTGTACGGTCTTTCTTTTTTTTACGAAGTTTCATCTTTATACTACTGCTTAAATCAGGATTTATACCTGAAGCAATTAGCTAAGAGCAAACTCGAATACAAATGAATAAAAATAGAACTCGCATACTTCACGTAATACCGACACTCCGTAAAGGAGGCGCTGAACGCATTGTATTGGATATCTGTAATGAATTGTCGCGACACACAAGTGTTGAAGTCAGGCTGTTAACATTCATCGATGAGAACGAATATTCACAGGTTAGTAAAAATTTTAGACACGATGTGGTGCCCGCCTCTGTAAGCCCTTCTCTTTCTGGAAAAACGCGTGTGAACATTAGTCGGCTCAATGAATATATACAGGGATATAAGCCGGATATCATTCACTCTCACCTGTTTGAGGCCGATCTGGTTACACGTTGGGAGCCATTGCCGGGAATATGTTATTTTTCCCACGCGCATTGCAATACTCCGGAAATATTAAAAACCAGACCGGGCAATATCTTTTCAAAAAAAACATTGATTGCGAAATATGTTTATTCATTAATCAATAAAAAATACAAGCAGAGCAATAACTATTTCATTACTATTTCGCATGATAGCGATGACTATTATAGGATGAATCTGCCCGATTTTAATTCCCGAATTTTTTATTTGCCAAATGCAATTAATGTTTCTTCTTTTGATCAGGGAGAAGCAAGGAAAATAGATAAACTGAAGCTATTGCGAATGATTTCAGTTGGGAGTATCAATGAAAGGAAAAATCAGCTATTTCAGGTTGAAATTGCAAGTGAATTAAAGAAACGCGGAGTAAAATTCCATTTGGATATTCTGGGCAACGGGTCGATGTTTGATACCGTGAAAAAGAAAATTGAAGAGGGTAATCTGGGAAATGAAATATCTTTACTGGGAAATAGAGACGATGTGAATGAACAATTATTGGCGCACGACATTTTTTTGCATACTGCCGTATATGAGCCGTTTGGACTGGTAATTCTAGAGGCAATGGCAGCAGGCTTACCGGTTGTGTGTCTTGATGGAAAAGGGAACCGTGAAATAATGAACAATGGCTGCAATGGATTTATTCTTTCCTCTCAGGATTATTGCAATTTTGCAGAAAAAATAACTGAGATAATTGACGGTCAGGACCTTTATTCTCGAATGAGTCACAATGCAAGACTCACAGCACGTTCCTACGATATCGGCCCGTATATTGAAAAACTTATCGGGATTTATTCAGACGTAATGAAAAAAACCGGCAATAAGCACTGTTAGCGAAATGGAAAAGTTCCGCAATAATATTGCCAAACACCCTTAAATGAATAATAGCAGATGCGGCCCGGTCAGTAACCGGGGTGAGATAAAACGAAACAATTTGAACGATAACACTGATATGGAAAATAACAAAAGCATTGTCCGTTACCGCAATAAAGTTGAGCACAACCTGTTGTTCAAAATAAAAACCCTGTTGGCCGTAAAACGGGAACTCAATAAAGCCATTTCCTCCATTGACGAAAAAAAACTATCCGCAATCATTCAAAAATATAAGGACTTTGATCCGGCTCCGGGCTATAGTAAATATCTGGATATTAAACCATGGATGCTGGACAATGTATGGCGCGCACATTTGCTTCGGCTAAACCTCAAAAAACCGTCAAAGAATGTGCTTGATATAGGGACGGGTAACGGATATTTTCCCTTTATCTGCAAACAGTTCGGGCATATTGTTCGAACCATCGACATAGGTTTTAATCCCATCTTTAATGAGCTGATTCAATTATTAGAGATACCGCGTATAGAATATGCAGTGAAAGCATTTGAGCCGATTCCGGCATTCGATTTAAAGTTTGATATTGTGACTGCGTTTCATATTTATTTCAATGGACATCGAACACAAAATTTATGGACATGGAATGAATGGGAGTTTTTCTTTAAGGATTTAAAAACAAATCATTGTAATCCGGATGCAGAAGTTTTCCTGATTTTAAACAGAGAGCACGATACTAAACGCTCCTACACCCCCGAATTAAAAGAATATTTTCTTTCAAAAGGAGCGGAGATTGATGAAGACCGCGTGTTTTTCTCAAACCTGAATGCATTTTAATTGTATTGGCATCACAGGGATTTGTAACTGATTTAATAAATTACGGATAGAGTCGTGTGCTAACACTTTTTAATTACAGATGAATATACTTTATATTGCCTCTCCTAATAGTGTACACGACCTGAAATGGATAAGCTGGTTTAGTAACAACCCTGACAATACTGTGTATTTGTTGAGCGAAGTGCAGAATTGGAAAAACACGAATGACAACTTGCTGAGTTTTATTAAAGAAAACAAGATTAATAGTTGCGATCCTATCCCCGCATTCTCTTTTCTAAAGCCATTTGAGAAAAAACAAACGATTCGCAATCTTAGAAATTTCTGTGCAGATAAAAAAATTGATATTGTTCATGCCTTATTTGCCACACCTAATGCAATGTGGGCGTATCATTGCGGTGTGAAATACATTATTACCACCCGTGGTTCGGATGTTATGCAAGTGCTTCCTGAAATGAAAGCCCCACCATTTAAATTGGGATATCTTAAATTACTTTTTGGTCTCTATAAAAAGGTGTTTAAAAATGCAATATTTATTACGTCAACGTCATTAAAGCAAAAAGAATCGGTGAGGTCGCTTTTCGGACGAAGCGATTCGAAAATTATTCGCACAGGAATAGATGTTCAGGCAATAGCAGATATCATAAACCGAGATACATTAC
Source organism: Bacteroidota bacterium (assembly GCA_037133915.1). NCBI lineage: Bacteria > Pseudomonadati > Bacteroidota > Bacteroidota bacterium. The sequence continues at coordinate 24,294 of JBAXND010000002.1, read as the reverse complement.
CGACGGCACTGCAAAGTATAGATTATGTCATTTCTCCGAGGTGGATAAATCCGCTTTATAATACGACCACTCAGGCAAAAGCAATTTCAACGCTTAATCCTGAAATAATTTCGAGATACACCTTTGTATTTTTTCGGAATTTCTCAACAACGAATGCGTATCAGCAAGAAACAGAAGAAATTCTAAAACATGCAAAGGTGAAATATATTATTTTTGATTCACTGCCGCAAAAAGAGATGATGGCTTGTATTCGTTTTGCAAGCCTGTGTTTTATGATACCAGACCGGGATGGTACTCCAAATTCTGCCCTGGAAGCTATGGCTGCACGTTGTCCGCTTATTGTTGGCGACTTTGAATATGATATTGATTTGTTTAAAAATACCTGTGTTCGCCTTATAAAAAACACACCGGAAATGCTGAGTGAGGCAATTACAAATTCTTTGCAAAACTATCCCGAAGAGATGAAAGAGAATGCCTATGCCGCCGTTTCACGTTGCGGAAATCGCCCCATTGAGATGAGTAAGATTTGGCGACTTTACATGGAGCTTATCGCGAAAAATTGAAATTGTTAATTGCAGGAATAACAGTCAAGGCGTTCTCTAATTAAAGGAATAGATTTTAGCCTTTTTAATTAACTTTGCACATCTATTATTAATAAATCAATAATGAATATTAAAGAGAAGATTAAGAAAATTATTGACCACTTTTGGAAATATTCAGATGATTTTGCTTATGAAACGCTCTTCAATCGTGATGGAAAGCCATTTGAAAACGAACATCCTGAGTTTATTGATGATAAAATAAATAATTCGTTTATTTTCGACAATAAAAAATGGCTTCATTCTGAGTATATCAAACACCTTACAAAAAAAATAATAATTGAACCTGATTATACCTATAGTATTACTGATTTCAATAGAATTATACTTTCAGGTGCATTTTATCCTGCGCTGAAGCCGTCTGTCCCTCGATATCTATTTTCGAAATTTAAAAAGAAGAAGAAGTATAATTCTGTAATAATTTTTGACGGACAGGTCGGGACAAATTATTTTCACTTTTTCTCCGATGTGCTTCATAAAATTTGGCTTTTTGAAAAAATTCCAGATGCAGAAAAATTGCCTGTAATCATAGGTGAAAAAACATTTAATACTTTATTTTTCCAACACATTCTGAATAATACGTTTATTAAAAAATTTAACTGGGTCGTTCAAAAGAAACATGATTATATCACCGCGGATTCGGTTTATTTTATCAGACCATACCCATATGACAAAGAATACTTCAAAAAAACAAAAAGATTGGTTCTTGAAGAAGATGAAAACAATTCGCAGCGAAATGTTTTTTTAAACAGGAGCATTAAAACGGGACGATTTATAGAGAATTTCACGGAAATTATTCCAATACTTGAAAAATACGACTTTGAAATTATTGATACCGCAGGTGCTGATTTTAAGTATCAGATAGAATTATTCAGCGGTGTAAGAAATTTAATAAGCATTCATGGCGCAGGCAATACAAACATTATGTTTTCAAAGCCAGGCCTTCGATTTTTGGAACTTCTTCCCGGAAACAGACTGTCTTCCCATTATTATTGGTTGGCAACAGTGCTCAATATTAGTTATTATAACGTTATTTGCGGAAACGACTTGCCTTTTACTAACAAATATCCGGAAAAGGGCTTTTTTTTAGACCCGTTTAAATTTGAGAATGCTGTTAGATCTTTGCTAGGGAAATAATCGCCAATAAAGAATACTAAAAATTATTAATTCCACTGTTTCCATGTATAAAAATAGTTTTACAATAATTTCAGTTGTTGGCACTCGTCCAAATTTCATTAAAGCAGCTCCTTTGCTCAGAGAATCGTTAAAGTACGATCCCCGCATTCAGCACCTGCTGTGCCACACAGGGCAGCATTATGATTACAACATGTCTGAAGTGTTTTTTACGGAACTGGAAATGCCCAAGCCCGCTTTTTTTCTTGAAGTAGGAGATGGCTCTCATGCCGAGCAAACCGCACGTATCATGTTGGCATTTGAAAAGGTACTTAATGAAGCAAAACCAAAACTCGTTATTGTTTATGGAGATGTAAATTCTACAATGGCATGTACCCTTGCTGCCGTAAAATTACATATACCTGTTGCACATGTCGAAGCAGGTCTGCGCAGCTTCGACCGCTCCATGCCGGAAGAGATAAACAGGCTGGTTACAGATGCGATTTCCGGGCTATTGCTCGTTTCCGAACCGTCTGGTATGGAAAACTTGATGAAAGAAGGCGCAACGTCAGATAAGGTCTTTTTTACCGGAAATATTATGATTGATACACTTGTCCATTCCTTGCCAAAAATTGAGGCGTCGGAGGTATTAAGTGACCTGCACCTGACACCAAAGAATTATATTGCCGTTACGTTTCACAGACCTTCTAATGTTGATTCACGTGAAGACCTGAATCATTTGGTCGAATTTCTGAATGAAATCAGTAAGCAAAAGAAGGTGGTTTTTCCTGTTCATCCCCGAACCAGGCATAATATTGAGAAGTTCGGCCTGATGCAGTTGATGTCTCCCGAAATAATCATTTCTAATCCATTGGGCTATTTTGATTTTATGGCACTTGTAAAGGATAGTTGTCTTGTGATTACTGACAGCGGTGGCATTCAGGAAGAAAGCACTTTTCTTGGAGTGCAGTGCATTACAGTACGTGATAATACCGAGCGGCCGGTTACTGTTACAGTAGGGACAAACCATCTTGCTGGCACCAACCTGGCCAATGTTCTGAATATCGCATTGCAGATACTCAGCGGCAATGAGGTTAAAGGCAGGATTCCACAATTATGGGACGGGCATACCGCTGAAAGGATTATGACCGTTATTGACAGATATCTTAATTCTGGCGATTAATACATGGAATCATGACGAAAATACTGATAATGACCTATTTTTTCCCTCCCGGCAATTTTGCCGGAAGTTACCGCATTGCATCATGGGCCAAATATCTTCACCGGTTTGGTTTTTATCCTGTTATAGTTACACGTAAGTGGGAAAATGAAAGTTCCAGTTTTCGCGAGATGGCAAAACCCACAAGTAAAGGAATAGTGCACGAAAAATACGATACTCATGAAGTTTATTACCTCCCTTACCGTGGAAATCTGAGGGATTCTTTGTATGTAAAATTTGGCGAATCAAAGTTTAATGTTTTACGAAAGACACTGAGCCTTATTGAATTAATATTTCAGAATGTTACAAATACGGTTATTCCATTCCGAAATTTCTATTCCTTTTCAAAAAAACTGATTAATAATGATCCAGACATTCGTCTGATGCTCGCTTCAGGGAAGCCATATATACTGTTCAAATTCTGTTATTTACTAAACAAACGATTTCATATTCCCTGGGTGGCAGATTACAGGGATGAATGGACCACCAGCCAGTGGAATCGTAATGCAAGCGGCATAAGGAAATGGGTTCTAACGATTGAAAGTAAAAATGAAAAAAAATGGACAGGAAGCGCGTCTACACTACTTTCGGTGTCAGAGATGTGGATGGAGAGTATTTCACAGTTTACTGCAAAAAAGGGTCACGTAATAATGAATGGATTCGATCCGGCAGATTATCCCGATGCTGATTCTGTGGAACGCTTCCCTGAATTTTCAGTAATCTATAATGGTACCCTTTACCCTACACAGGCAGTGGAGGTTTTTCTCGAAGGGTTCATAAAGGTGATTAATAAATATGAAGGTCGGGCAACGCTGAAGATCCGATTTCCGGGACTACTCATTGATCCTAAGCGGACCCTCGAAGTGAAAAAGGCAATGTTGGGATTTGAAGAAAACTATGAAATTTTTGACCGCTTACCTAAAAAGGAAGTGATTAGCATGCAGCTTAAATCACATCTGCTGCTTATGGTGGCTCATAATGATATTAAAGGCACCCACTCGAGTAAAATATTCGAGTATCTTGCGTGCAAGAGGGCTGTGCTGCTGTGTCCGTCAGATAATGATGTTCTTGCCGACCTGATTATCAGAACCAACGCCGGATTTATCTGTAACAACTCCGCTGACGTATTTAATCTACTTGACCGGCTCGTTTCTGATTTTATCACACAAAAAAAATCAATTTTTAATGGCTCTATTAGTGAGATTCAAAAGTATTCAAGAGAGAATCAGGCGTTAAAATTAGCCGGAATACTTAAAGAACTGTAGACATGCGATACAGATTTAAATAAACAGAAATAATTATGGAATACAAATTCCTATATGAACTCACCGGCAGGCAGGAGCAAAAAATCGAAAACCTGTTTGACGAGGTGAATAGTGCATACATATACCAGCACCCTCACTGGACAAGTATCTTTCAGTCCAATCACCATCCCTGCTATTTTTTGGGGTACGATGCGGGCAAGCTCGTAATCTATGCCTTTATTGTTGAGCATCATCATACGGCACAGATTCAATTTGGTCCCGTTGTTACCGATAGCAGCCTGATTGCCGATTGTGTGACTGCCATCCGAAATTATTATAATGAAAAGAAATTCGGGCAACTAACCATACAGCTGGGTTTGCATGAAGGAGATGTCTCAAGGGCAATTCAAAAGCAAATTGCTCAGGAATGCAAGGCGGTTATTAAGAAAAACAACCGGGAAATTTACTTTTCCCTACGGATAGACCTCACCAGAAGCATTGAAGAAATTGAACTTGATGTTTCTGAAAGCACACTAAGAGCGATAAAAAGAACGGTCAGGCACAAAATATATGCCCAGCAAATATCTTCACACGAAGAAGCGAACCAATTGGGCGTAATCCATGAATTTATGTACCGCCGACGCAAATCGCGGCTGCCGTTTCGCCATCCTAAGCAGGTTTTTACAAAAGCATATAAATATCTTCAGGAAACAGGCAATGGCATGATGGTTGGGAGCTTTGGCAGGAGCGGAAATCTGCATGGCGGTATTGTTATCCACTTTCATGGTGATACTGCCTATTACCGGCTCGGCGCATCCAAAGCCTATGGTAAAATGCCGGTACTTCATCCTGCATTTATGGAAGCTATTAAAATCTCACGCGAAAAAGGATTTAAAATATTTGATCTGGGATGGTACAACCCATACATCAAGGAAAATAGCTCTCTGGGCCGTATAAGTCACTTTAAAAAGGGCTTTGGCGGCCAGATGGTAGCATGGGCTCCACGGATGGAATTTAAGCTGAACTTGTGGAAAATGGCACTTACCTCCGCAAATAAGGTGCTGAACTCTCTTTTCAGAAATTAACCAGCATTTAAAGGCAGCCAATTTCGTCTCCTTTTTGATATTTTTTCAGCTTCAGATATTGTCTATTTTCTTCATTTCATGAGATTACATTTCGTACCACTTAATGAAACCGTGCGCGTTACCTTTATTTTAAAATTGAAAATAAATGAATTTCACTTCGGTATCAGAAAAACCAAGAACAGCTATTGTAAGCAACAGATAAATCAGCCAACGCAAAGCCGCAGGAAAATTGCCAATCTGCATCGGAAACTCCTTTTTTTTCTGAAACCATTCAATGATAACAAAAACCGCAATGTACAAACCACATCTGATTGAAGTAGAGGGAATTGCCAGATAATTCCTGCTCAGTGTGGCCTTTAGATATGCAAAAGCATCATGAAAATGCTCCAGCCTGAAAAACAGCCATGCAATCATTACTATTAAAAAAGTGAGCAGTATCTGATACGCATCGAAAAAACTGTATTTAATCCTGACCGAAAGTGATTTGTTTTTCTTCCGCTTTTTAGGTGGAAAAATTATCTGCGGAATAAAATAGGCGCCGTTCAGTATTCCCCAAAAAGCATAATTAAGCGTTGCTCCATGCCAAACGCCACAAATAAAATACGTGAGTAACACAGCTAAAATTACACCGGTTTTCCCCCAGTCGCGCGTTTTTATAACAAGCGGGGTAAATATCATTTCACGCAACCAGCTTGTAAGTGAAATGTGCCAGCTGCGCCAGAAATCCGCAATACTTTTTGAGAAGTACGGATATTTGAAATTCGCCATTAATCTTATTCCCAGAAGTTTTCCGGAACCGATGGCAATATCAGAATATCCCGAGAAATCGCAGTAAATCTGGAAGGCATAAAACACAAGACCGGTAAAAAGTGTGATGCCGTTATATTGCCCGTAATTCTGGAATATTTTATCTGAGTAAATGGCACAAGTATTCGCGATTACAACCTTTTTAAAAAGACCCCATAATACCTGGCGCAGGCCATCAACGGTCATCTCGTAATTAAATACTCTTTTAGCCGAATATTGAGGGAACATATTCGAGGCACGCTCAATAGGTCCGGCAATAAGCTGAGGAAAAAAACTCATGAAGGCAAAATACACAACAGTATTTTTTTGCGCCTGTACATTCTTTCGATAAACATCCACGCAATATCCGAGTGCCTGAAAGATATAGAAACTCAATCCAATTGGCAAAACAATGCGCAACGATTCGCGGTGAGCGCTTATTCCTATTGAAGAAAGCACATGGATGAAGGGGTCGATAAAAAAGTTGAAGTACTTGAAAAATGCCAGTATTCCAATATTGAAAATGAGTGAGAGCCATAACATTCCTTTGTTGGAAGGGCTATCGGCCCTGTCTATCAGTAATGCAAACCAATAATTTGAAATACTGACCAGAAAAAGCAGTAGCGTAAGCTGCCAGTCCCACCAGCCGTAAAAGACATAGCCGGTAAAAACGAGAAAAATATTTTGAGCGACATGACTTTTGCCTAAAATAAACCAATATACCGCGAAAACAATCGCTAGAAACAGCGCAAACGTAAAAGATGTAAAAAGCATTTTCCGGTATTCTTAATCGTTAAAAGGTGCGCTGATTTTAGTGTTACAATTTACTATTGACAGCTTCAAACATCTGACCGACATTTTTCCAGCTCATTATTTCGGCAGTACTGAATTTCACCTTATAATGCTTTTCTATTGAAACCACCAGATTCATGTGTGAAAGAGAATCCCATCCATCTATATCATTCGCAGTAGTTTCGCGTGATATTACAATGTCTTCGTCGTCAAAAACATTGCAAAAAATGGCGTTCAGTTCTTCGAGTGTGGTCATTTATATACTGTTTTGATCATCCATTGTTGATACATCGCCGGCATCCTCGCCCAGATATTTTGCTTTGAGCACCCGTCGTAATATTTTCCCGCTTCTGTTTTTAGGAATAACGTCAATCGGGATTATTTCTTTTGGTGTGGCAATGGTGGAGAGCTTATTCGACAAATATATTCTAATTTTCAATTCAATATCCTCATTCCAGATAAACTGTTTTTTGATGTTCACAAAGGCAATAATTTTCTCCCAGAGTAATTCATCCGGGACACCAATCACTGCCGACTCGGCCACCTCATCCATTGCGAGCAGCGCACTTTCAATTTCGAAAGGGCTGATGAGGTGCCCGGCAGTATTGATGATATCATCATTGCGACTCATAAAATAGAAATATCCCTTTTCGTCTTTATACGCCAAATCGCCTGAGTAATAAAATCCATTTCTGAATTTATTTTCATAAACCTCTTTATTGTTGAGATACATGGCAAACATGGAATCCCAACCGAGCCTGAGGCAGAGATTGCCGGCTTTTCTTACAGGAAGTTCATTGCCCTCATCATCGCAAATAGCGGCATTGATATCGCCCCATGGCTTTCCCATAGATCCGGGAATAATTGTTTGCCCGGGGCGGTTGGCAATCATAATACTGCCGGTTTCCGTCTGAAACCAGGTATCATAAATTTCTTTTCCCAATACTTTTTGTGCCCAAAGATTAATTTCGGGATTGAGTGGTTCGCCCACGCTGAAAATATGTTTCAGTTTTGACAGGTCATACTTTTTAAATAATTCTTCGTCTTCTATCATCAGCATACGGAGCGCGGTGGGTGCGGTGTACCACACTGTCACCGATTCATCCTGCAGGAGCTGCATCCATGCCGCAGCATCGTATGTTCCGCCAAAATGAATCTGACTCACGCCAAGGCTCCACGGACCAATAATACCGTATGATGTTCCGGTAACCCAGCCCTGATCGGCAGTACACCAATAAATGTCATCGGAAGTAAGCTGCAGTATTTCTTTGGCTGATTCACGAATTGTATTCAGAGCACGGTGGAGGTGTTGCACTCCTTTCGGCTTACCGGTTGAGCCGGATGTATAATGCAGTACCGACGGGCAATCGGGAGCTGTTTCAGGAACAACAAAAACATCGGAAGCATTGTTGACTAATTGCCGATAGCTTAAAACCGTTTCATCAATGTGTTTATCAATGTCGGTGATAAAAATATATTTTAATGAAGGAAGCTTTTCGCGAATGCGGACAATCTTTTTATAAAGGCTCTTTTTGGTAATTACAGCCTTCGCTCCGGAATCACCAAGGCGGTCGATGAGTGCCTGTTCGCCAAAATTTGAAAACAATGACCCGGCGATTGCATTTATTTTTAAAATCCCGATAAAGGAAAAAAATGTTTCGGGGCACTTGGGTAAGAATGAAACCACGATATCTTTTTCGCCAAAGCCCAAGTCAGACAATGCATTTGCAAAGCGGTTGCTGTTTGCCTCCAGCTGGTTGAATGTAAATCGTTGTTTTTGAAAATTATGGTCAATAAAGGTGAAGGCATTCCCGGCGCCAAGTCCTGCATTGCAATGGGCGCGGGAACATTGGTGACCAATGTTGAAGATTGGATAGAATTCTGCGTCCTTCATTAAACTTCTTGTTTAACCATACAACGTATGCAGTTTCTGAAAGTCAACGATTTGTTTTCCGCGTTTCAATTGATAATAAAATAAACTCTTAGATTCTTGAATCCTAAACATTTGATATTTATTATCAATTCACAGCGACAATTTTGCATGCGATAAGAAGTTTAATCTACCGACGTTTTATTGCAAACTTATCCCTTAATTTCGTCATTGGAACCTCATAGTATTTGTAAATAAGGATTGACATAACAATCGTTAGAATCCAGTAAATACAATACTTCAAAATTGTGCCCAATTCTGCTAAAGAAGACATATCAATATTCTTCAATATCCAATTCTGAATTAGCGAAAGGTGTATTAGATACATAGAATACGACGTTAACGAAATGTATGTTACAATTTTAAAAAGCAACCCCTTTCCCTTACTTAAATCGCTTAATAATGGCAACAGGAACAGGGTTGCCAATGAATTAACAGAAAAACTGAAAACATAGGTATACATTACAAAACCGAGTCTGGGAGTAGAAAACTGACTAAAAAGAAGAATTGAAATACCTAAAAGGAATAATGGCAGTTTATATCGCAGCCAAAGTTCTTTTCTGTAAAAAGCAATGTACGCACCTATTACTCCATACATTAGTGAATCCAGCCTTGTAAAGACCTGTTTCCTAAATAAAAGGTCCCAGTCATTTACACCAATTTCGCTCATGCTGTAAAACCGGTACATTCTGAATGCGGTAACTACGACTAAAATTGATAGTGCAGTAAATAGAATGGATCCCTTGTTATTAAAAACCTTAAGCATCGCTAGTCCAAAAATAAAAATTGGTATCAGAAGATAAAACCACTCTTCTACACTCAAGCTCCAGGCTTCGGGGAAAAACCAACTTGGATGAGCATAATAAAGATTCTGTGAAAAGAAAAAATACCGGTTAATACCTCGCACGGTAATATTATCGGCAAATATCAGCGACAATGCTGTAAGGATAATCAAAATAAGAAAATAGTTTGGTAGTGTTCTATACCACCTCCTTTTCCAAAAATTAAATAATGAGCGGAAAGATGCACCCTGCTTTTCCAGATTCTTTGTAAAAATACCTCCAATCAAATAGCCACTTAAAACAAAGAAAATACTAACCCCGTCGAAAACGATTATCTCTATATATTGGCTAATGGATTTAGGAAGAAGAAGATTCCCATGTCCGACTACTACAAATAATATTGCAAGGCATCGTAAAATATCGAGTCCGTAAATTCGGTTGTCATCAATATCAATTTTCAGTATATTACTCATCACTATAATTTCAAATATTAATAAATTAAGCTGTCAGTGACCTTTATTTTCAAACTATTTGAGGAACCTGAAAAGGGTTACTGAAATTAATTTCCAACTATTAATAATATAATTATTATTAAAGAAAATAAATATAATCATTCTCCTTTTACTATTTAGCTATTTTTTTCCACATATCCACCTCTTAATTATTCGCGGAATTTTAAGTATTGAGTTGCCAATCCTGAAATCGAATGATTTTTTTATGTTTTTGATTTCATGGTATAAATTAAAATAATTCTGAGACAGTAGCATTGCATGCTTGTTATAAATGTAAGATTTTAGATGGTCGATATTTCTATTTGCCACTTCATATGTTCGGCTAGCGTAATTAACCCGTATTTCAAACAATATTTCATTAACATGAATAAATTTCCATCCTTTTTCGTACAATGTCAGCCACAGATCCCAATCTTCGAGGCCTAACTTACTAAGGTACTCATCAAACCCACAGGCATCAATTAATGCCTGTTTTCTCATAAGAACGCATAAGGCAATCTGATTGTACATTAGCTGTCTGGTGATATCAAATGCCTGTTGCACCATCAAATTATTTTTCTCACCAAAGTGGCGATAATTGCCATAAACAACTGCCGCTTCCGGGAGCTTAAGTATGCTGCGTACCGAGGATGAGAGAAAGCCCGGGAGCATCCTGTCATCGGCATCAATCAGAGCAAGGTACTCCCCTTTTGCATTTTTTAGTGCCTGATTACGCGCAATGCTGGGTCCGCCATTTTCAATATTTAACACCGTGATACGCTCCTGTGTGGCTAGTTGCCCAAGTACCTTCAGTGTTGTTTCGTCTGTTGAGCCATCATTGATAATGATAACATCAAAAGGCCGATAATCTTGTGACATAACTGATGCCAATGTTTCAGGAAGAAAAGTGCCGTGGTTGTAGCACGGGATAATAACAGTTATATGCGGTGATGCATTATGATTCATTTTTTTGCAAACTATTTGTGTATAAAAACAGCTTTAGAGTCATTGTCAAATTTTTTAAACGCGCTGTTAAGCGGAAAACCTGAAAACAAATGGGCGTTTGACGCGGCCTGGTCATTTTCCGGATCCGTGAAAACCGGCTCTTTGTCGCTATATTTCAGTTTAGGATAAAAATATTTATGGATCACAAGGTTGAAAATCGTCATTTCTTTGTAGCGTTCTGTTTCTGTGAGCAGGATATACTCAATTACCTTTGATAAAAAGAATAGCATTATTTTGCGGCTTCCTCCAGCAATACCAACATTATACAATGGCTGAAAATAGAAAGATGCAGGAGGTGTAAATCCTGAATTTTTCATATAAATATCTATTTCTGCGAGCATCCATCCTGACTGTCTGATCTTATTAGCGTTGTCGCGCCCAATGTAGAAAACCTCATCTTTATTGAACTGAACAAAGGGATCAGCCGTAATATAAACATCGCTAATATCGGTGCAAAACGCCCGCCGGATGTTTGTCTTTGAGATGAACAGGTAATAAAGCATCCATCTTTCATCAAAGATTGCATATTTACCTGCGGTATACTTTCTGAACTGAATTTTATCGGTTTCATATTGCTTAATGAAATCCTCATCAATCCCATCATGTATAATGATGCCGTTTATTTCAAGCTTTTTAATGCTCTTGTACCATGGACTAATATAATTTATATCGGGAATGGATCGCAGTATACCCGACTGCGGATCGATTCTTTTTGTGAAATAGCATGCAAAAACCACCTCTTCCAAATCGAAATCCCGATCAAGTATCTCAATATCTCTGGTAACATCACTGTATTTTGTAAGATAGGCTGGATCTGCATTATGCTCTGACAGTCGGCGCGTAAAACGCATCGCAGACCATGGCCTTCGGATACCATTATACGCAGCTACAATTGCAAATTGCTTAAGCCGGCTTGCTATGCGCCCCAGCTTACCAGTTATTTTTTTATAAATCCCCATCGATCTCCGTTCTTATATCGGTCAGTCGTTAACATCATTTTGCATCTTTAACTTTTGCAAAGAGTATTGTTTCTGTATTATTTGGTGTGAAATGGTCAAGATACAGTTCATATCCCAGATTAAGTTTTATAATGAACTCCGGAATTTCATAAAAATCAACCGGATTATGATACACGGCCACCGCGAGTTTTGGTCTGAATTTTTTTATTGAGTTTATTGCACCTTTTAATGTGTCCAGCTCGGCACCCTCGATATCCAGTTTAATAAAATCAAGTTTTGTAACCTTATGAGTGTCCACAAAATCATCAATTGAAGTAGTACTGATGGTTATGCTGTTGTCAGTCTTTTCTTCCGTAAAATAACTTGAAGCACCATTGTCAATGATATTATAACTTTTCCCGGATTCACCCGAAAGCGCAAGATTTACCAATTCAATATTGGTATTTTGGTTTAATGCAATATTTTTATTGAAAAGCTCAATGTTGGATGGCACAAACTCAAATGCGAAAACCTTTGTGTTTTCTGCTTTGTTGGCAAAATATAGTGCTGTATCTCCCCAACAGGCGCCCCCGTCAATCACTACATCATTATCTTCTACTGCAATGGATTGGGGTTTATAAGCATACTGTTCCACTTTAAATATTGTAACAATACCCATAGTTGTGAAATAACATTTCACAGGTTTATTATAGAAAACAAACTCGTATAAATATAATTTCCAGTTATTATACTTTACCTCTAGTGTCTGATTTTTATCCTGAAGTGCATTCAATTCAACATGAAAATTATTGTATGCTTCATTTTCAAGGCTCAAACGAAAATATTTTGGTCCCATAATCCTGAAAGTAACTACTTCTATTAATCTTTTTTTTGAGTAGTCATCCCCAAGGACATTATACAGATATTCGTATGCTGCAATATCTGTCGCCTGCCTGAACAGTCCGTAAAGCGTATTCTCAACAGAATTTTTACTTGTGTAGTATTTTGATGTTCGCTTCTGAATCTGTTTATCCCAAAAATTACCGGCCGCCTGCTTTTCCCTTATAAAATAATTGTGACTCACAAACCAGCCATCCTGGTGTGTTTCGTATTTATTATTGCTGTTCGTAATGATACTTTTGACCAGTTCTGCAGTAAATGCTGTCATGTTATTGTTGTTAATTATTAGTAATCTTCAAAGATTGATCCCATCCCAATTAATTATTACCCGAGTATGGCCTCAAGCAAAAAGACATTTTTTCTGATATTTCTTTTTTCAGTGATGTAATCAAATTGCCTCTGTCCCAAATCCGATGCATATTGAGGGTTCTGCAATATCTTATACGAGTCTTCCACAAAATCCTTAAGATTTGAATACATCGGAAATACATCTTGATCTGCCTCCCCGGAATCGGGTGTGAAGTTCCAAAAAATCTGGGGAATACCTATACTTGAAAGGTCGAAACTTGCAAAACCTCCCGGCGTTGCATGATATCCATGAAACCAAACTAAATCAAGATCGTCTCTGAGCGCGGTTTCGGTTAAATCTGCCTGATGCCCTTTAAATACTACGTTTTTATTAAGCGCAAGGTATTCTACGCTTCTGGTAAATCCTAACGCAACAGGATCGCCATTCCCATAGACGTTAAGAACAATATCCGTTACTTTATCTTTGAGTAGATGCAGGGCAAACAAAAAAAGATCTATCGGTTTATTTGGCGTCAGACGGGTGAAAATACCAATCCGTTTCGAACCTGTGGTATGTGGCTTCCACAAAGCTTTTTCGTGATTGCAGGCAATTGAAAGCGGAAAAAACGAATGTCCGAAATTTGTAAAGCCGTTCAGTTCAAACGCCACTTCTTCTTTTTGAAAGCCTGAGATGAAATTATACTTTTGCGATTTATTATAGCGATCATAATTCTCGGGCACTTGAACAATTGAGTTGACAATTGCGATATGACATTTCGCTTTTATTTCATCAGTGATCCAGCGTTCAATATGAGGATACGTGTATTCTCCGATACAAAGAATCACATCATAACTATTGAGGAACTGTAATAATGATTCCCGCTCTGGCGGAAGTTTGCGCCCAAGTACCGCGCGCTTAATTCGCTCATTAATTGTCGGTATTCTAATTGTATTGACCTGTTCCAGAAAAAAAATCTCCGTTCCAAGTTCAAGGTGCTTCGAATAATAGTGGTCGTCCCAACTTTGATTCGTACCCAGTCCCCTGAGTGAGAGAATAGATTTAGTATACCTGTCCCTGTCCAGCGCTTTATCGATCTCGTAGAGATGCCGCTGGGCTCCTCCCTGCCAGAACTCTGAAGTTAAAAAAAGGACCTTCCTTTTAGCGGCCATATGTCATTCCTGTTGTAACATCAATAATCAAACTCAGATCTTCATTACTAAGTTCATAAAAAAGCGGCATACGGACCAGCGTGTCGGCATATTTGTCGCAACGGAGCAGACGTCGGCCATCATGTTTGTTAAGATAAAATGGACTTGTATGAAGGCTAAGGTAATGAAATACGGAATATATGCCCTTTTCTTTTAATTTGGCTATAAAGTCTGAACGTTGTTCAATATCCCGGCAAACAGCGTAAAACATATGAGCATTATTCGTAGCATATTCTGGTATAAACGGCAACTGTATTTTCGAATCCTGAGCCCACTTTCTTAAACTATCATCATACCTTTTCCATATTGCTTTCCTTTTCAACTGAATATCTTCAAGTTTTTCCAGTTGCGCCCATAAAAATGCGGCAACAATTTCCGAAGGGAGGAATGATGAGCCTATATCCACCCATCCGTATTTATTTACTTCGCCTCTGAAAAATTCAGCACGGTTGGTTCCCTTCTCCCATATTATTTCAGCACGTTTTTCAAATTCTTTGTGATTAATAACTAACATGCCGCCTTCGCCGCATTGCAGGTTTTTTGTTTCGTGAAAGGAGAAACAACCCAAGTGCCCTATCCCGCCAAGCGGTTTGCCTTTATAAAATGAGTCGATTGCCTGCGCTGCATCTTCAACTACCCAAAGTTTGAACTTTTCAGCGATGGCCATCACTTTGTCCATATCGCAGGCGGCGCCGGCATAATGAACCACTACAATGGCTTTCGTTTTTGATGTAATCAATGCCTCAATGCCTTCTTCGTCAATACCAGGATGATCGCTGCGGCTGTCGGCAAAAACTATTGTTGCGCCCTGTCTTACAAAGGCCACGGCTGTTGATACAAATGTATATGAAGGCATGATCACCTCATCGCCTGCTTTTATATCCAGCAGCAAGGCGGCCATTTCAAGCGCATCGGTACACGAAGTGGTAAGCAGACATTTATTAAACCCGTATTTTTCCTGAAAAAATTGCTGGCATTTTTGGGTGAACATGCCATTACCTGAGATCTTACCCGATCTAACTGCTTGTTCAATATATGCCGTTTCAAGTCCGGTCAAATATGGTTTGTTGAAAGGTATCATAATACACTTTTCAGATTATAAATTTTCTGCGATTAGCTCTACAACTGCAGAAATGCATTATTCTCAATTTTTAGAAATAGTACCATGCTCCATAACTGTTTAATACTACAACCAACAATGCATAGTTATGAATGAATTGCTGACCTTAAATCCAAGCGAAGAGAACGCTCCGTTTACCGGAAAATTTGTTGTAAGGACATTATGTTCCACCCAGTCAAATTTATTTTCCATTCCCCATTCAAGCCCCTTTACCGCTATTTGCTTGAACACATCACGGCCACGGAAAAAGGACGACACGGCACCAAGTCCGCCTGCAGCGTATACCTTATCATCCTTTCGATATTTTTTAAATGACAGCATGCCTGCAACCCGATTCTGATCTTCGGCCACAAAAACAATATCTGCTACCGAACTGTCGAGGCAACTACGCCTCCCCCAGTCAGTATAAATATCAAGACATTCCTTTTTCCCCAGCC
This sequence comes from Bacteroidota bacterium, assembly GCA_037133915.1. Taxonomy (NCBI): domain Bacteria; kingdom Pseudomonadati; phylum Bacteroidota; species Bacteroidota bacterium. The sequence goes on along the minus strand of JBAXND010000002.1, from coordinate 8,356 downwards.
GCTCATCTGCAAAATAATGTCCGTAATTTTTAAACGATTCTTCAAGTATAGCAACCACCGATTCCAGATCCTCCGGGATAAACGATCTAACCGTAACTGGATTCTTGAAAATGTTTCCGCAATTCGTCTTAAAATTTGCAAGTTTGTAAGTATAGGTCACCTGACTATCCATGATCCTGAAACCAATATCCTCCAGTTCATTAATCAATTTAAGTTCCGATAGATTTATCTTAGACATAACAAGCTTTACACCATCATTTCGTAATTCCTGAATAATATTTAACGGTGTCTCTGTGTAATCATTGACCTTGGCAATTTTAAACCCAAATCTTTTTGAATCTAGATCGCTTATGTATTGGTTTTCCATGATATAACTATTCCTTACCTTACGCTATTATTTTTCATTTTCTCCTGATACGGCCCATTTAAGCTGCGGCCTCACAATCCCGTTCACTTTCCCGAAATACGCATAATCCCGCTGAATATCGCGCACCTCAAATGATAATATTTCTTTATTCATATACAGTGGACGCATCCCTTCAGTGAAGAAGAAAAGGTTGACCGAATAAATATCGTCATTTAACAGATTGGCAGGGATGGTACAAACAGTCTTGCCTTTTTTCTCGAAGTCTACGCTCACATCTGTCGCAGAGCCAAAAACGATTTGCTCGTGCAAATTCAGCAAGTCAAATGCGATCTTTATTTTTTGCTCCTGCTGCATATTCCAGAACTCAAAAGTGAGGGTTACCTCCTTGTCAACAGCAATATCATCAGGGCTGACATTTACAGTTTTTATCCTGATATTCTCATTGCCAGGCGCTACGTCCGGGTTATCGTAACTGATATTTTTAACCAGATTGCCCGTTCCTAACTTCAAATAATGGTCCACCATATCGTCAGCAGTGCCGGTTGCTTCAACCATGCCCTGTTTGAGCAATATTGCGTTTTTACATAATGACCTTACGGCAGTCATATTGTGACTTACAAAAAGGACTGTTCGGCCTTCGCCGGCTACGTCTTTCATCTTGCCAAGACATTTTTTTTGAAAGTCGGCATCACCTACAGCAAGCACTTCATCAACAATAAGAATTTCGGGTTCAAGATGTGCTGCAACAGCAAAGGCTAGGCGAACATACATACCGCTGCTGTAGCGTTTAACAGGAGTATCTATATATTTTCCAACGCCGGAGAACTCTACGATTTCATCGAACTTTGTTCTGATTTCTCTTTTAGTCATCCCTAGAATGGCACCGTTCAGAAAAATATTCTCTCTGCCGGTAAGCTCTGGGTGAAATCCCGTTCCCACTTCCAGCAAACTCGCGATGCGTCCTTTTATCTTAATAAGGCCGGTCGTTGGAGTCGTTACTTTTGATAGTATTTTGAGCAGCGTTGATTTTCCAGCGCCATTTTTTCCGATGATGCCCAACACTTCACCTTCGGCAACCGCCATGTTAATATCTTTCAGTGCCCAAACATACTCGCCGTCGTTCACATCAAGTGTATTACCAACACCAATTTTCAATGTTGGATCTTCTTTACCCCTAATACGCGCCCAGAATCGGTTCAGATCACCGGCAACGGTTCTGCTGCTTACCAGCCCCAGACGGTATTGCTTGCTTATATTTTCGAGTTCAATTATTTTCATGGGGTTGGGGGTTGGGGGTTGGGGGTTGATTTCTGAGGCTGCAGATTAAGCCATTCAGCATTTTGCCTATTTGATTAATGCCCAAATCCAGTTCCAGATATTTTTCTTCCGGTATATAATGTAATTCCTTTGCCAGGAAAACCAAGTATTTTACTTCTTCTACAGATCCTCGTGCGATGACGAGAAAATGAATGTACTCTTTGTTTGAGAATCTTCCTGCGCCCTCCGCAATATTTGTTGGAATTGAAATACCTGCGCGTAGTAACTGATTTGTGATTCTGAATTCTTCATTTTTAGGAAAACCTGAAGAAATGGAGTAAAGGCTCAACACTAATTCGTGTGAGTGTTTCCAATCCTCCAAGTCTTTAAAACTACTTATTTTATGAGTCATCTGACAGATTCAATAGTTACTTCCAATACTCATTTGTCTATTCACTTCCATCGTTCACCAATCCCTTACCCCTAAACAGTATCCATAAAACTCTGCTCTACCCTGTTAAACATCAATACACCAATACAAAGCACTACTAGTGTAAAAATAGTTGAATATAAAATCAGGTGAAAATCGAGAAGTCCGGTTCCGAGAAATGCGTGACGAAATCCTTCTATGATTGAAGTGAGCGGATTCAGCATGATAACCCTGCGAAGGTTTCCGCCAATAGATGAAACGGAATAGATGACCGGTGTTGCATACATAAATAGTTGCACCCCAAAAGTAAGGAGAAGCGCGAGGTCGCGGTACTTGGTTGTCAGAGAAGAAAAGATAATTCCCAGTCCGAGACCAAGCAGCGCCATCAAAAGAATGAAGTAAGGAACTAATGCCAGAGATGCGTCAAAATGCATGCTGAATCCATTAAAATGGTAGTAAATCAACAGTGCTATAAAAAGAATCATTTGTGTTAAAAAGGCAATAAGACTTGAAATGACTGTTGACAGCGGAATAATAAGTCGCGGGAAATATACTTTTCCGAAAATTCCGGCATTGATAATAAATGTATTAGATGTTTTCGTGAGGCAAACAGAAAAATAACTCCAGGCCACATTTCCAATCATGTAGAACAAAATGGGCGGCAGACCATCTGTAGGGATTTTGGCAATTTTAGTAAACACCACGAACATCATAAGAGTGGTAAGAACGGGTTGCAAAAAATACCATATCGGTCCGAGCACCGTTTGTTTATAGGTCGCGACAAAATCTCTTCTCACCAAGAGCACCAGTAGGTCGCGATAGCGCCATAAATCTTTCAGACGTAAGTCAAACAGACCTTTTTTAGGTCTGATTACTTCGGTCCATTCAGTTTCCTTCATCATAGGTCAATCTTCAATTAAGTGCAAAAATACGGAAAACAGACAAATAAATTCCGGTACTAATGCTGCCCGCCAACAATCAATCTGCTTTTCAAGGTTTCACTACCCTTTTATTGGATTCTATAACCGCATTTAACTGCTTAGAAAAAATGCGTGCGCCCTTATAATTTAGGTGCGCCAAATCACTGTAGCATGAATCGGGTATTGGCAGGGTCGTAAAATCAAGGAGGGAGTCTTTCAATTGTTCTTTCTGAATAATCGTCCAACTTCGTTTCATTTCTTGTACAAGAAAATACTTGTTGAAGGGATGTGCTGGCGGTTTCAGAAGAACAAGCAGAACAGAGTGCTCCTTACATAAATCTGATATCATTTTGAGATAATACAATTGTATGTCTGATTTTGTGAAGGTCCATTCGCGGAAGAAACAATGGTATATGTCTTCATCCACTTTGTGTCTATCCAAAAAATAATACCGACCAAAATTATAATCTCGTATGTCTTGATTGCTGCCAGTAAATGTTTTACAGATTCGTGTAATATTCTTTTGAACGGCTAACTGAAGAGACAAAATATAACCCAGGGGATTATGGAAAAATAATAAGTGTTTTTCATTCTGACCCAATAGATAATTGAATGATGAATTCTTGTCGGTAAGATGTTCTTTTGAATATAAAAAATAAGTTTCGGAAGCAATATCAATATTAGAATACGTGTAATTGAGAAAAACTGTTTTTATCTGAGGATTGTATTCAAACAGATTTTTTAATTTGTAATACGTGTACATATAGGTTTCCCCATTACTAGCCAGATTAACCGAGTGAGGAATCAGGCTGTCGTTCACAGAACAGGCTATATTGGAATCTCCAGCAAAAACAATATTTACATTTTTATTCACTTTGAAAAAGTGCTTTTTACGGAGATTGATCATCTGATCCGACAACAGGTATATGCCGGTAAACAGCATCAGTGCAAATAATGAAAAAAGTGCGATCCGAAAAACAAAATGTTTCATCATGATTAAAACTGAAAATAGATGAATTTACTGCCGGAATATACTCCAGCAAAAACAATAATTGCCAGTGTAAGCAGGTATGCCGGCCACCGTACTGCTATATGTTTACTATCGTAAATTTTAAATTTCCCCGGGAAATATTCATCTCTGATTTCAGAGATAAATAAAATGAAAATCCCGATAAATGCATAGACCAGCGTTTCCCTGTCAACATAAGGATGGCGGAAATCGGTGAAAACTTTTACAAAAACGGTGATGGTCTTTGAGATCGAACCCACAGCTCCACCAAATAGCAAGGAAAAAGCAAAGAGCATATAAATAATTGCGGTATTTAACAAAAGGTACCACCACTTATCCTTCAACCCGAATTTTTTTTCAAACAACGAGCGTCGTTTCATCGTAAGGGCTTCAAAACTCAGCACTGCACCCTGAATCGCGCCCCAGATTATAAAAGTAGTCTGGGCACCATGCCAGATGCCAGAAATAATAAACGTAAGCATAAGTGCCATCATGATTCCGCTTATCTTAAAACTCCTGAAGCTGTATGATAATGGTGTGAACACATAATCAGTCAGCCAGCTTATCAGGGATATATGCCAACGCTGCCAGAATTTCGACATGGTTGTGGCAAAAAACGGGCGATTGAAATTCTGGATCACGTTTATTCCCATAATATTCGCACAGCCAATGGCGATCAGAGAATATCCGCCCAGATCACCGTATACCTGTACCGGGTAAAGTATTGTCGCCATAAGTAGCGAAGTGCCGGGCTGCAAATCAACACTCCGAAATACCTGTTCAGTATAAATCGCAATCCTATCGGCGATTACCAACTTCATAAAATAACCCCACAACATCAGCTTCAGTCCTTTTACGGCAAGAGGATAATTAAAGTTGAGCCGGGCCCTGAACTGGCTCAGCATATTGCCGGCCCGTTCAATGGGCCCCGATAAAACGACAGGAAAGAATGATAAAAACAACGCAACCACAGCAAGATTCTTTTCCACGGTAACGTCCTCATTATAAACATCAATAGCATAGCCTATGGCCATGAATGTATAAAATGAGATACCTACCGGCAATATGAACGTTATATCTGGCAGGAGCCAGTGGATCCCGACCTGCTGAAGCATGGCAATTATCGTATGATTAACCATGCTAAAATATTTGAAAAAGAACAGCGGAAACAGGGTAAGCACAACATCAGCTATCAGCAACCTTTTTTTATTTCTTTCGCTTTTGGCGCGGTCGATTAGCCGGGTAAATAAATATGTTGTAAGAGTTACTCCGGCAAGCAAAATCGCGTATACCGGTTTAATATTGATATAAAAAAAGTAGCTCGCGATAAGGAGGAAGCCCCATCTGACCTTTTGAGGGAGCAGGTAATAAATAATTACTACTGCCGGAAAGAATAATAAAAAATGAAGTGATGTAAAAGTCATAGTTTAGGTTAATGTTCTGTTCCCGTTAAGCTTGGAGTTTATCTTATCTGGAATTTACTATTTACAGCGTCTTTGATTCAATAAGATCTATCAGCACGCCCACATTTTTCAGTTTGTTCAATTCTTTAAGTGATATCTTAATTGCAAAAACGGACTCAACCTGTTTTATCATTAAAACGTGTGTAAGCGAGCTCCAGTCTTCAACATCATTGGCTGTCATTTCGCGGGTAAGCACCAGATTCTCATTATTGAAAATATCCCTGAAAATCGCTGTAAGTTTGCTAACTATTATTTCTTTTTCCATTTTGGCCTAGATAAATTTAGTCATTAATACTTTTTTTCCGGAGGGCAGGAGTTTATCAATACCTTCAGTTAATACCTCACAAACGCGGGTATATTCGAATCCAACCTTGCTATAGGCTTTGATGGCGGCAACGTTATTGGCAAAAACCTGTATGCAAACATCTGAAATAGAATGTGTTGCAACCGCCTTCTGGATGTGAAACTGCAACAATTCGTTTACTAAATTTTTTCCCCGATGCATAGCGTTCACATAAACTAACCCTATACACAATGATCCGGGTGTAAACTCAATGGTAAGTGGTGCAACAATATGGCTTACACTTCTTGCTTTGATAAGGGCTTCTGCCGGCAAGACGAATCCCAGCAGGTTGCCTTTGAGTATTGTTGATGAAATTCCCTCTGCTCCCTCTACCCAAGCACACATAGCAGCGGCAATCTCATTATTTTTTTCGGCGATGGCAAATCCCGACATCGATAATTCACAGCCTTCGATATCTTCACGAAGCATTGAATCTATAGCCCTCTTTGTTTCATCATAACTTAATCCAAATATCGTAGAATATGTTAATACTTCAGTGCCGCTTTTTTCAGCCTCAATAATCGTTTCAACTAAAAAGTCAATATCGGCAAGAATTGCCCGCCGTATTATGTATTCTGACATAATGAACTGAGTTTTTCTTTCAACTTAAGCTTATCAACCTTACTGTTTGAATTCAGCAGGAACTGGGGCTCGAAAATAATCTTTGTAGGAATCATGTAAAACGGTAGTTTTTGCTTTAAATAATCCATCAGAGCAGCAGTGTCGGCCGATACCATTTCAATGAACAGAGCCAATTCAGTATTGCCGCTATCATTGATAAATGGAAGTACCACCACATTATTTCCATTAAGGAAATACCTTGCGTGAAATTCTATTTCGCCCAACTCAACCCGGTAACCCTGAATTTTTACCTGGGAATCAATCCGGCCATACAGCATTAATAAACCATCCGCATCATAATAGCATACATCGCCCGTTCGGTAAAACCTGTGAAGGACCCCTTCTATCTCCTTCACGAAAAAGGCCCGCTGGGTTTTTTCGGGATCATTCCAGTATCCCGGACTGATGTGCCCGCCTGAAACACACAATTCTCCCTTTTCGCCACGCGGAAGTAATTTTTCATCTTCATCAACAATGATCGCAGTGACGTTTTTCAAGGGATTCCCAATAGACAACATTCCATTGAGCGTCTTGTTTACACCGCTTTTTTCCACTTTGTAGCAGGTACAATAGATGGTTGCTTCTGTTGGCCCGTATAGATCATAGATGTCGGCATTGGGGATGCATTGATACCATTCCATGGCCAGATCAGCGGGCGAAGCTTCGGCAGTTAAAATACAAGCCTTCATATCCGGTGCTTCGATCTCATCAAAATAAGGCCTCAGGAACCTGAGCATTGACGGCGCCATCGCACCAAATGTCAGGTTATGGTCCGTGAGCAATCCATATACATAACTGTATTTTATCTGATTATGAGGAATGGTATAAACACACGCACCCCTAAGAAGAGGCGTCAGAAAAGACTGAATAGATACATCGAAAGTTAGATCAAAACACTGTAAACAGCGGTCATTTTCAGTCAAATTGATACCGGTGGTCCAGAAAGAATCTGTGAATGCCCCAAGATTTCCCCTTGATATTTCAACGCCTTTGGGCTTTCCGGTACTTCCGGAGGTAAAAAGTATATAGGCAATGCCGCTGTCGCTAGTTTCCGAAAATCCCTCAATTTGCGTTCCATTGTCGGGCAGTTTCGAAGTTTCAATTAGTGTATAAGCCGAAAAATCAGACGCTATGGATGAATCTAACACCGTATTGATTGCCATTTGCGACAGAATTTCGGTGCTGCGGTCAATAGGCTGATGTGGATGCAAGGGTACATATGCTTTCCCTTCGAGCCATAAAGCAAAAATGGAAGCATAAGTCTCAAGATCATCATTGACCACTAGTCCGAAATACACCCTCTCAGCATCAACAAGCTTTACTGATGTCCGGATTCTGTTTATACAGTCTCCAAACTTTCCGTATTCATAAAATATTTCGTTAATACAGAACGCATTTCTTTCTCTAAAATGTAAAAGTGAATAGAGAAACGGATTTATAATTTGATTTGTAAAAGAATTGCTAGTTGACATGATATAATCCTTTATGGTCGGCATTTGATGGCAAAAGTACTATATTTTTTTAGATGTATTGCTCGCATCACTTGGACTTTATCTCACAGTGACCTTCTTTGGTATTCAAAATCCCATTATTACCGCACGGCAGATTGTGCTTCAACATATTCTCAGCAGCGGTAATCGATGTTTTCATTGTTTGCATTGAACGTTGACATTGTTATTTGGTTGCACACCATTATTATTAAAAACGAATAGATTTGTAATTGTAAATTTTCGCACTGTGCCCAACTCAAAATCTAGGTAAAGGTGGATAAGGAATCATACAAGCATGGTCGAATATTATTTATTTTTTCCCCTTTTTAAGGCTTAGAAATTCATATACTACAGAAATACATATTGAGCCGGCCTCGAAAATAATTGGTGATAAAATATTTTTTTCACTGTTGTCCGGTAAAAGTTTGAAAGAAGCCGAAGCATAAGCCCGGCTTC